>CALGGJ010000070.1 GCA_937915745.1 uncultured Prevotellaceae bacterium
ACCGGCTCGCCCAACTACCACGTCTGCCACGGCACCGCCAAGTCGCCCCTCGGCCCCATCACCATCGACCCAGACAATTACCTGGTCATCAGGCAGAAACCCGAGGACGGCATCTACGGCACGGCCCATAACTCCATACTCCAGATACCGGGCAAGGACGAGTGGTACATCGTCTACCACCGCATCAACAAGAACTTCATAGACCGCCGCTTCACCCCCGGCATCCACCGCGAGGTGTGCATCGACCGACTCACCTTCGACAAGAAAGGACGCATCATCCCCGTCACGCCGACGCTCGACGGCCCTGAACCGCTGACAAAGAAGTAAAAACCATAATTATCTTATTTACCAACACTCATGAAAAGAGACAACCAGATTTTCGAGTTGATTGAGAAGGAGCATCAGCGCCAGCTGAAAGGCATTGAGCTGATTGCCAGTGAGAACTTTGTAAGCGACCAGGTGATGGAAGCCATGGGAAGCTGCCAGGTGGTCGACGAGGTGGAGCAGCTGGCCATCGACCGCGTGTGCCAGCTCTTCGGTGCCGAGTATGCCAACGTGCAGCCCCACAGTGGAGCACAGGCCAACGCCGCCGTGCTGCTCGCCGTGCTGCAGCCCGGCGACACTTTCATGGGGCTGAACCTCGCTCACGGCGGACACCTCAGCCACGGCTCGCTGGTGAACACCTCCGGAATACTCTACAAGCCCGTGGGCTATAACCTCTCGAAGGGGACGGGGCGCGTGGACTACGACGAGATGGAGACCCTGGCCGTGAAGCACCAGCCGAAACTCATCATAGGCGGAGGCTCGGCCTACAGCCGCGAGTGGGACTATCAACGTATGCGCCAGATAGCCGACGAGGTGGGGGCACTGCTCATGATTGACATGGCACATCCGGCCGGACTGATTGCTGCCCGACTGCTGGACAACCCACTGAAGTATGCTCACATCGTGACATCGACCACACACAAGACTCTGCGCGGACCACGAGGCGGTATCATACTCATGGGTAAGGACTTTGAAAACCCGTGGGGACTTACCACAGCCAAGGGACAGGTGAAGATGATGTCGCAGGTTCTGAACTCGGCCGTATTCCCGGGACAGCAAGGCGGTCCGCTCGAACATGTGATAGCTGCAAAGGCCGTCGCATTCGGAGAGGCACTCATGCCACAATTCAAGACCTACCAGCAACAGGTTCAGAAAAACGCATCCGTGCTGGCTCAGGCACTTATGGATTGCGGGCTCTACATCTGCTCGGGCGGTACCGACAACCACAGCATGTTGGTGGATTTGCGCCCCAAATATCCCAACCTCACTGGCAAGGTGGCCGAACGTGCGTTGGTGGCAGCCGATATCACAGCCAACAAGAACATGGTGCCGTTCGACTCACGTTCGGCATTCCAGACATCGGGCATACGGCTCGGAACTCCTGCCATCACAACCCGCGGTGCTAAAGAAGACTTCATGCTGGAAATTGCAGAGATGATTGTGACGGTGCTCAATGCTCCTGATGACGATGCGGTGATAGCCAAGGTACGTGTTCATGTAAACGAGAAAATGAAGGACTATCCAATGTTCGCGTGGTGATAACGATAACGGTAACGGTTAGAGGTTAGAGGTTAGGAAAACGATGGAGGTATTGCTTGGAAAGACGGTGGGCGAGTTGCAGGAGATAGTGGCAACCCTGGGTATGCCACGTTACACTGCCCTTCAGATTGCACAATGGCTGTACCGGAAAGGTGTAACCACGCCCGCCGAAATGACGAACCTGTCAAAACTCCACCGACAGCTGCTGGCCGATAACTACACCTGCGGACGCAGTCCATATGCCAGACGCCAGGTGTCGGCCGACGGAACGATAAAATATCTCTTTCCCACCCTTGACGGCCAGTGGGTCGAGACGGTCTATATACCCGAAGGCGACAGAGCCACGCTCTGCGTCTCGTCGCAGGTGGGATGCAGGATGAACTGCCTGTTCTGCCACACGGGCAGCCAGGGCTTTCAGGGCAACCTCGCAGTGGCCGACATACTGAACCAGGTATATTCGGTAGAAAACCGGCAAACCCTCACCAATATAGTTTTCATGGGCCAGGGCGAACCGCTTGACAACTACGATGCACTCATGTCGGCCATCAACATCCTGACAGCCGACTTCGGATGGGCATGGAGTGCGCGACGCATCACAGTATCGACCGTAGGACTGAAGAAGAACTTCGAACGCTTCCTGCGCGAGAGTGAATGCCACCTGGCTGTCAGCCTGCACTTCCCCCTGCACGAACAAAGGGTAACGTATATGCCGGCCGAACGACAGATGCCTATAGCCGATATCGTAGAGCTGTTGCGACGTTACGACTGGAGTCATCAGCGACGCCTGTCGTTCGAATACACCATGTTCGACGGTGTGAACGACTCAATCGCGATGGCAAAGGAAGTGGTGCGACTGCTCAGGGGGCTCGACTGCAGGGTGAACCTCATAAGGTACCACCGAGTGCCGTCGGTCGGACTGGCAGACTCGCCGGTGCAACGCATGACGGCATTTCGCGACTACCTCACAAAACACGGCATATACACCACCATACGCACCTCGCGCGGGCAGGATATCGATGCAGCATGTGGGCTCTTAAACTCCCGACGCGATATGTGAGACAAAATCAACACCCCCACACATATATACAGCAATACGACGATGAAACGACTCATTCCGATAATAAGCCTGATGGTCCTGACAACGATGGTGGGATGCAGGCAGAACGGCGACTTGCCACGGCGCAAGATACACCGCTCGTTCATGACACCCACATCCAGCGGCAATCCATACGAAGTGATGGTGGTTGCCGACGATACCACATGGGAAGGATATGCCGGACGTGCGCTGCGCCGCGTGCTCAATCGTGAGATACCCATGCTGCCGCAACCCGAAAGCATGTTCCACGTGAGCCATATCAAACCGCAACACCTCGACCGCATCACAAACATATTCCGCAATATCATCATACTGAAAACCAACCCATACACTACACAACCAAAGATAAGCTACGAACGCGACGTACATGCAGAACCTCAGCTTGTAGTCACTATTCAGGGACCCACCGTCGAAGGACTCTCTGCATACATCACCGAGCATACGCGAAGCATCACTCAGAATATATCGGCCGAGGAAATCAACCGCAATGCCATGCTACTCGAGAGCGACTATAACGTCAATTTCTTCCGCAAGGCAAGAGAAATGTTCGGCATCGAACTGTGCATCCCCCAGGATTTACTCAAGATGAAAGCGGGCGAAGACTTTCTGTGGGCCTCGAACGACGGATATGCCACCAGTCAGAATATATGTGTATATAGCTATCCTTATGTCTCGGAAAAAGTTTTTAAGACAAAGACCTACGTTGCACTGCGCGATACATTCATGAAACGCAACATACCAGGCGACAAACCGACATCATACATGACGACCAACCACGACTTTGTGAGATGCAGCACCCTGAGTATTCAAGGCCGACACGTGATGGAGGCACGAGGGCTGTGGGAAATGACCGACGACATGATGGGCGGTCCGTTTGTGTCACACTCAACCGTCGATACAGTCAACAACAGGGTAATAGTGGTCGAGGGGTTTGTGTATGCCCCCGACAAGATGAAGCGCACCATGATACGCCGACTCGAAGCAGCACTATACACATTGAAGCTTCCGGCATCAGAGTCGCGGCAGCAATGAATACACGGGGGCGCATAGTAAACCAACAATAAGACAGAAATACAGATGAAGAAGATAAAGGTGGGAATAACCCATGGCGACGTAAACGGAGTGGGATACGAAGTGATACTGAAGACATTCGAAAACCCCGACATGTTCGAATTGTGTACTCCAGTAGTATATGGTTCGCCCAAGATAGCAACATATCATCGCAAGGCATTCGAGTGTCAGACCAACTTCTATGTGAAGGACACGGCAGCTAAAGCCGAAGACGGAGCACTGACCATCGTCAATTGTTTCGGCGAGGAAGAAGTAAAAATAGAGTTTGGAAAATCGACCGAGGATGCGGGGCGGGCTGCATTCGTGGCACTCGAACGAGCCCTGGATGAATTGCAGGACGGACTTATCGATGTACTCGTGACTGCACCAATCAACAAGAGCAACATCCAGCGCGAGGGATTTCATTTTGCCGGACATACAGAATATATCGAGGAAAAGGCAGGGCAAGGGCAAAAAGCACTTATGATGCTTATGAACGGCCCCCTCCGTGTAGCCCTCCTAACCACACATATACCCATAAGCGAAGTGCCGAAAGCCGTGACCAAAGAGAACATCACACAAAAACTCAAGATACTCAACCATTCGCTGAAACGCGATTTCATGATAGACAATCCACGTATAGCCGTGTTGTCGCTCAATCCACATTGTGGAGATGGAGGACTCATGGGCAGGGAAGATGAAGAGGTAATAAAGCCGGCTATCGACCAACTGTTCAAGGAAGGCATAACATGTATGGGGCCATATGCAGCCGATGGTTTCTTCGGTTCGGCCAACTACACACACTATGATGCCATACTTGCCATGTATCACGACCAGGGGCTGGCTCCATTCAAGACCCTGGCAATGGATGACGGTGTGAACTTTACTGCGGGACTGCCCATTGTACGTACATCACCCGACCACGGTGTAGCCTACGACATTGCAGGCAAGGGCGTGGCTCATGAGGATTCATTCCGTCAAGCCGTATATGCCGCTATCGACATCGCACGCAACCGTACGCAATTCGACGAGGCGCGCAAGCACCCCTTGCAGAAACAATACTATGAGAAACGCGACGACAGCGACAAACTGAAACTCGACCAGGTGACAGAAGAAGAAACCCTTTGATGAAACAGAGAACACGAAACATATTTTTCCTCTTTGGCATAGTTGCCATCGTCGTGATGATTCTCACATTCAAGGTCAGCTTTGTTGAGATGTGGCATCACATACAGCACGCAGGCTATTGGCTGTATGCAATATTAGGAATGTGGATTGTACTCTATTTCCTGAATGCTGTTACATGGCGCATCATCATCAAGGGCAGCGGCACTTGTCCAATATCTTTCTCAAAACTATATAAAGTAACAATCAGCGGATTCGCACTTAACTATGCAACACCGGCAGGACTTATGGGTGGCGAGCCATACAGGATTATGGAGCTGGCGCCATACATCGGCCGCGAACGTGCCACATCATCAGTGCTGCTGTTTGCCATGATGCACATATTCGCACATTTCTGGTATTGGCTTACGACAGTGATACTTTTCATCATCTTCATACCGCTCGACCTACAGATGATAATGGCTCTGCTGTGTGTCACTTTTTTTTCGCTTGCAGGCATATACCTTTTCCTGCGTGGGTATAATAACGGGATGGTTGTGAGGGTGATAAAGGCCGTGTCGAAGGTGCCTGGATGCAAGCGCAGAGGCGTGCAGTTCCTCAATAAACACATCGACGAACTGAATGCGATAGACCAGCAGATAGCTCACCTGCACCGACAGAATAAACAGAGTTTCTACAGCTCGTTTGCATTGGAGTATGTAGGACGCATTCTGCAATCGTTCGAAATATTCTTCATGTTACGACTTGTAGGCATTCAGGGCACAATGCCACAGCTCTTTATGTATGCACTCATCATCCTGTCGCTCACATCATTTCTTGCAAACATGCTATTCTTCATGCCGTTGCAGATTGGTGGCCGCGAGGGAGGGTTTGCCATGTCAACTGTTGCCATGAAAATGGTGGGAGCTACAGGAGTGGTACTCACATTGAAAGAAGCCATGACTATTGCAGTGTTTATATCAATTATTTGTCGAATACGCGAATTGGTATGGACATCAATAGGCTTGCTGCTAATGAAAGTGGGAACCAAGGTGAACGATAACGGTAACGATAACTGTAACGATAACGATAAAGGTTAGAGGTTAGAGGTTAGAGGTTAGAGGTTAGAGGTTATAGGTTAGAGGTTAGAGGTTATAGGTTAGAGAAGCGATAACGAAAACTTAACGACAAAGAAGCAAAAGGTGAAGTACGCAATATTGGCAGCGGGCGAGGGTTCAAGGTTGGTCAGCGAGGGTGTAGAGCTCCCGAAGCCACTTGTTCGCTTACATGGCGAGGCGATGATTGATCGTCTTATGCGTATTTTCATGGATAACGATGCCGAAGAAATATTTGTCATTACCAATAATCTCACACCACTCATACAGCAGCATCTGTACCAGGTGCAGAATTCCGGACTTCCGCTCCGCATTGTAGTGAAAACCACACCAAGCTCGATGCACAGCTTCTATGAATTGCGGCAAATTATGGGCAACGGACCGTTTTGCCTCACTACCGTAGATACCATCTTCAGAGAAGACGAGTTTCGGCGTTATATATCTGCTTTCCGTTCGTTACAACCCGATGGGTTGATGGCCGTAACCGATTATATTGATGACGAGAAACCCCTTTATATTTCTACCACCGATTCGATGGATATCACCGGCTTTCACGACACATTCTCTCCTGGCATACGCTTTATTTCGGGAGGCATCTATTGTCTCAGCCATACTTCATATCCCACGTTAGACCGTTGCATGGAAAGGGGCATGTCGCGAATGCGTAACTTCCAGCGGCAACTCGTGGCCGACGGGTTGCATCTGTGTGCGTATCCGTTCAGCAAGATTCTCGATGTTGATCATGCAGCCGACATTGCAAAGGCAGAGGACTTCCTTTCCTCATGTGATACAGGTGACAGAGCAGCAGAGCCAAAGCCAGAGACAAGGACAAAGCCAAGGACTTTCTCTATTGTATTCCGGGAATCGCATTTTTCGCCAAATATGGTAGATAAAGATGCTGCAATACTTCAGGCAGTGGCCCGCAACATGCAACGTAAGGGATATAAGCAGAATGATGATATTGAATGCGCTGACATCGTATTCACCATGTCGCGCGAACCGAAAATGCTTGAACGTCTTGGTGAGTTGGAGCGCAGAGGGGTAACCGTAATCAACAGCCCGGCGGCAGTGACTAATTGCAATCGGGTACGCTTCACCCGGCTGTTCGTCAATCACCATATTCCCATACCTCACAGCACTATCTGTACTCCCGATAAGATACCGGAACTCTCTCTGCCTTTATGGATAAAGAAAGGCGACGGATATTCGGAACGTCCCGAAGATGTTATGTATGCAGAATCAACCTATGGTGTAGAGGCCGCAATGCAGAAGATGTCGTCCCTCGGAAATTCAGTGCTTGTGGTGAGCGAACATGCAAGAGGTGACCTCGTAAAGTTTTATGGAGTGCGACGCACACGCTTCTTCCGGTGGTATTATGCAGCCGACGGGCATAGCAAGTTTGGGCATGAGACCATCAATGGACAACCTTCGCGGTTTGATTTCGACACAAATGCCCTGCAAACTATATGCCACCGTGCAGCATCAGTCCTGGGCATTGATGTGTATGGAGGCGATGTGGTGGTCTCCCCTGGCGGGCATTTCACGATAATTGATTTCAACGACTGGCCAAGTTTCTCACAATATAAGGATGAGGCTGCAGACGCAATAAGCCAACTTGTCGAAGTTTGTCAGTCACGTGGCAGGCGGGGGCAGGAAAAAAGATAAGACGCATGGATATAAAGGCTACAATTAAATCGAGCGACACCGAAGAATGGCTCGATAAAGTGTTCACAAGACCTATAGGATATATGTGGACACTGCTTTTCAAAGCATTGGGAGTACATCCCAATGTGGTGACGGTGCTTTCTATGATACTTGGTGCGACAGCCGCCGTGTTTTTTATGTTCGATGCCGATACACCGCGCGGCATCATGCTCAACATAGTGGGAGTCCTGTTGCTCATGTGGGCCAATTTCTTCGACAGTGCCGACGGACAACTGGCACGGCTCACAGGCAAGAAAACCCAACTCGGACGTATTCTCGACGGCACGGCAGGCGATATATGGTTTTTCTGTATATATGTGGCCATCGCCATTCGTCTCTATCCACACAACATCCCGTTCACACATTTCCAGTGGTATCTATGGGGATTTCCTTTATGCTACATCTCCGGTGTCTGTTTCCATGCACGACAAAGTGCCCTGGCCGATTACTATCGCAATATCCACCTGTATTTCCTGAAAGGAGCAGATGGCAGCGAACTCGACAACTACCGGCAGCAATATGCCATTTACAAGGCAGCGCGGTTCAGGGACGACCCTATATGGAAGTTTTTTATGTGGACATATTACAAATACACACACGGACAGGAACAGCAGACGCCGCAATTCCAGAGGTTGATGCAGACACTGCGTGAGAAGTATCATGGCGGAATGCCGCCAAGGGAGTTCCGCGACGAGTTCCGTCGAAACAGTCTTCCACTGATGAAGTGGGCAAACATATTGACTTTTAATACACGTGCCATTGCACTCTATGTCTTTTGTCTCACCGACATTCCGTGGGCATATCCCCTGTTCGAGATGACGGTAATGGCTGCAATTCACCTGTACATGCGCCACAGACACGAGGCGTTCTGTAAGGAAATGAGGGAGAATTTGTTATGAACAAGAATACTACATCCGACGCTGTCGGGCAATCAGCCACCAATGTAACAGATTGCAGCCTCCTCATTTTCGATTATGGTGGTACTCTCGATACCGAGAGTGTGCATTGGTCGTGGGTGCTGTGGGATGCCTATCAGGCCGAACAGATGTCGGTGAGTCTGCAACATTTTCGTGAGGCATACGTGTATGCAGAGCGCACACTTGCACGCGAACCCCTTGTCAGCCCCGAAGACAACATGCTTGACCTCCTGCGAAAAAAAGTGGATATTGAAACCCGGTATCTCATGGAGCATCGTATGCTCGACACAAACGAGGTGAGCAGAAGGGCACAGACCGAACATATTGCCTTGCGGTGTTATAATCATGCACGTGCAGTAGTGGGTCGCAGTCGTGAAGTGCTGGAATTGTTGGCACAGAACCATCGGCTTGCACTCGTAACCAATTTCTACGGAAACATACATGCCATACTTACCGATTTCAATATCGACCACCTCTTTCCCGTAGTCATAGAGTCGGCGGTGGCAGGAGTGCGTAAACCCAATCCTGAAATCTTCAGACTTGCCATTGAAGCCAGTGCAGTGACGGCAGACCAGACCTGTGTGATAGGTGATTCCTACAGCAACGACATAGAGCCTGCATCGCTGCTGGGATGCAAGACCATCTGGATACCTGGTCGTGAGTGGGAAGACAAGACAGTGGGCATCAATGTTGCCACGCATGTGGCAGAACACCTGTCCGACCTTATCGGCTATTTCTGTTCACCCCGATTATAAAACCCCGCAACCGTGATAGCAATTTATCAAACCATACAAATTATTCATTCAATCCTGCAACAATTATGAAACAAACAATCTTTCTGATTATTTTTTCTGTCAGTCTTTGTACTGTCAATGCCACAAACGCCCGCATCTTGATGGACGATGGGTGGCAGTATATATATGGAGAGCACACCACGATGCCTACAGCCAACGAGTGGAAACATGCACGCACGCTTAATCTGCCTCACGACTGGAGCGTTGAGACCGACGCTGCAACGGCTCATGGCGAACATATAGGACCGTTTGTGAAGGATGGAGACTATCAGAGGGGCTTCATGCTCGGGGGCGAGGCATGGTACAGGCATATGTTAGCTCCGAGAACAGACCTCGATGCAGTCGATACGTATCTTTACTTCGAAGGAGTGTATAATCATGCCACCATCTATGTTAATGGTAAAGAGGTCTATTTCAATCATTATGGTTACCAGGGATTTAAGGTTCCGTTGACCGACTGCCTGAAGTGGGATGAAGAGAACGAATTGATAGTGAAATGTGAGAATAAGGGGCTGAATACCCGTTGGTATTCGGGGTCGGGCATTTTCCGTCATGTATGGCTCATGACGGTTCCGCGTGGTGCCATGTTTGACGGCTGGGATGTTTCGATACAGACGCTTTCGGTTGACAAGACGCCTGAAAACGATGTCCGGGCTCACATGTTGGCTGAGGTGGAGGTGGGCTTGCCTATGTATTGTCAGTATATGGAATTGTGGGTTACTGATGCTGCCGGCAAACGTATGGGACTGAATACCGATGATTTGGAGTCCGGAAAATCCAGGGTATCCGTATCGACGGATATCCCTGCCGATGGACATAAATGCAAGGTTACTTTCAATTTTGATTTATTTCCCGAACTTTGGTCGGCTGAAAATCCGGTTATGTATTACGCCCATATCAGTGGCAGAGATCGAGATGACGAAAGTGCTTATGAGGTTGTCGTACCCTTTGGGGTGAGGACTATACAATACGACAGCGAGCATGGCCTGACGGTTAATGGTAAAACTGTACTGTTGCGTGGCGGCTGCGTACACCATGACCACGGTCTGCTCGGTTCTGCCTCATGGGATGATGCCGAGGTCCGGAAGATTGAATTGCTGAAACGCAATGGCTTTAATGCTGTGAGATGCAGTCATAATCTTCCGTCCGAGGCGATGCTGCGTGCCTGCGATTCGCTCGGCATGTATGTCATCGATGAGTGTTTCGACCAATGGTTTGTAGAGAAGAACCACGACGACTATCACAACTACTTTGCCCGGCATTACCTTTCCGACCTCGAAACCATGATTCGTCGCGACCGCAACCATCCGTCGGTCATCATGTGGTCTATAGGCAATGAGATACCGGGTCGTTCCGAGGAGCGCGCCATGCAGGCAGCCCGTAATATGCGCGACCTCTTTGTGAGGCTCGACCCCGACCGCCGTCCCATCACGGCTGCTCTCTGCACATGGGACAATACGAATGTTGACTGGCATGGCGACTATGCATACAAAACGACTGCAAGCCTCGATATCGTGGGCTACAACTACATGTGGCGCGACTATGACCGTGATGTGAAGGAACATCAGTGGCTCATGCTCGGCACCGAGACCTTCGCCAAGGAGGCATCCCAGAACTGGGATCGTGTGGAACGCGAACCAAAGATTGTAGGTGACTTTGTGTGGACAGCCATGGATTACCTCGGAGAGGCTGGCATCGGTCATGGCTTTTTTGTGAAGGATGGTATGCAGAGCCCGTTTTTTGCGGCATATCCTTACTATAATGGTTGGTGCGGAGATATAGACCTCATTGGCCAGAAAAAGCCTCAGAGCTACTATCGCGACGTGGTATGGCATCGTACTCCGATAGTGATGGCAGTAGAGCTTCCTTGTCCCCGGGGGTATCATCGTGAGATAAGCGGATGGGGCTGGCAGCCAGAGGTGAATGCATGGGAAGACCCGAAGGTGTTTTTCGCTCAACACAACCTGCCAAACATCATGTACGACGGGAGCGGACAACCTCTTACAATTGACCGCAGCACTGTTTCAGACAAACAGCTGAACATAAATGTATATTCGCGTTCGAAGCAGGTGCGCCTCTATCTTAACAACCGCCTTATCGATACCCGGCCGACGGGCGACACCTATCATGCCGGCTTTGTTGTGGATTATGAGCCAGGCGAATTGCGGGCTGTTGAATTTGATGGCGAGAAAGAAGGGGCATCGTACACCTTGCAGACTGCCGGTAAGCCAGCCAAACTGCGTCTCACGACCGACCGCTATAATCGGCTGCGCTACATCACGGCCGAACTTGTTGATGCAAACGGTAACCGCGTTCACGACTATGAACGGCAGGTGACGTTCCAGGTGAAGGGTGGGGCAGAGATACTGGCTGCAGGCAATGCAAACCCCACTGATATGCAATCGTTCCGCTCTCCGGCTCCCCGACTCTACGACGGATGCGTCCTCGCTATCATTGAGGCCAAGGGAAACTACAGCCTGACTGTCAGATGCGGTGGAATGAAGGCTACATGCTCGGAATAAATATCGATTAAACCCAAACAACAACGATTATGAAATTACAGATTTTATCGGCCTGCCTATTCATTGCAGGCACACTCATGGCTCAAGAGCCGGCTGCCGCGCCAGCACCCCTCGAACTGGAGTATGTAATGGAACTCAATGTGACCCTCGGAAAGGCTTACAGCGTGGGACCTACCATTCACGGCAACCGTAACACGGTGCCAATCACCGGAGGAAGGTTTGAAGGACCTGCGATAAGGGGCGAGATACTCGAAGGAGGTGCCGACTATCAGCTGTCGGACCCAGCTACAGGCCGCACCGACGTTGAAGCCATATACAACCTGCGTACCGACGACGGGGTAAACATACATATTCGCAATCGCGGAATGATTGTGATGGATAAGGATGAAAATGGTCGTCTAGACTTCTACTTCCGTTGTGCTCCTACGTTTGAGGCTCCAAACGACAGCAAATATGCCTGGCTCAACAAGGCAATATTCGTATGTGCGCCGCAGTTGGGACAGGGAGCAGGCATAACACTGAGGGTGTGGAAGGTGAAATAAGACGTGGAATACTCGCCTGTGACTGTTTTTTAGACTATCTCTGTGTCTATCCGTAGTTTCGGACGGGAATATAGACAAACTGCAGAAGGAGCGGAAGCAAAGCCTCGCAAGAGCGGGAGAATTCTTAAAATTGTGGTGCAATTTATTAAAATTCCAGGCAGAATTTATTAAAATTGCCCCACAATTTATTTAATTTGCCCCACAATTTTAAGAATATACCAGCCGTTTCGATAAAAGAGCCGTGGTTCTTGAATAAAATACCTATACATGTACAGGTAAATTCCAGAGGCTGTGCATGTGGCATAATCGGCCGTGCTTCCTATTTTCTTGCAGTGAACGATGCTTTGCCGGTATAGCTGCCGATGGTAGGCGAATCGATGAATCCGCAGTTTTCGGTGCCGCTCACGGTCGCAGCCGATGCAAGTGTATATGATGTTCCGCTTTGTAGTTGCGAACTGCTTACGAGTGCAATGCCGCCCACGCTCGATGCAGGCATTCGTACTGCCCATAGTGGCGTGCTGCCTTTTAATACGACGATGTAGCTGCCACTATATGTGACCGACTGTGACGTGTATCCGTAGGCTTGGGACATGGTGCCAAATCGGCTGTCGATACGTCCGCCGAGTGCGAACAGTTGGCCACCGGTGATGCTCAGGCTGTGCTGTTCGTCGATATCGATACCGGTTTCAGCTCCACTTGCACCGAAAGCAATGATATTGCCACCGCTGATGCTCATGTTGCCGTTCGAGTCGAGTCCGTCGTTAGACGTAGAGTAGGCATACACGCTGCCACCACTGACCGTGATGCTGCCGGCCGAATTGATTGCATCGTCGTAAGCCTTCACGTAGATATTGCCGCCCGAGATGCTTATGGCCGACTTCGACTCTATGCCCTCATGGCTTGATGTAGTGACGTTCATGTTTCCGGATTCTATGTTTATGTTGCCTTGTGCCTTGATGCCTTTCGAAGCCGTACTGCTGCCGGAGGCCGATGTACCCGAGGTCTGTCCAGGGCGTCCCGGACCTCCTCCCATACCGCTCATGCCAGAGCTGCCCGACGAACTGCCACTGTTGTTCAGGGTTATGACGGTTGTCCCTTTGTTTTCGTTTATGTTGATATCGCCCTCTGTCTTCAGGCATTTTGAGTCGGCGGCCGTGGTGCTGACAGTCAGTGTCCCGCCTTTTATCAAGATTTCCGAGGTGTTGTCGGCATCCTCGGTGAGGGGTATGACGTTATCGTTGTCATCTGTCTTGTAGCTCACCTGCAGGCCGTCATCGCCAGTACCTTCGATGTTGAGCGTTCCGCCGTTCATCTGGAAGTATTGGTTTACATTGAAACCGTCGCCCACAGCTTTCTTTACATTGATGGTGCCCACCGATGCTTTCAGTTGGACATACTCCTTACCCCAGAAGGCATGGCCGGTGTAGCTGTAGAGATTGAGTGTGCCGGCTCCGCTGAACTCGGTGTGTCCTTTCACCATCATACACGCTTTGTGCGACAGACCGCTGCCGTCGGTGAGGGTGTTGGTGGTACCTTCGGCCAAATATATGGCAATGCGTTTTCCGTCGCGTATATTGACGGCTGCGCTGTCGGGGTTGGTAAGTGTGACACCATTCATGGCAAATGTAGCTTTGTAGCTGCCGTCCATATATAGCGACCCTCGCGTCGAGATGCCGCTCAGGAGATAAGTCACCTCGGTGTCGAGGTCGTCGGATGCCAGGAGTGTTACATGGCCGTCGCGAATTTGTGCTGTCACCTTTCCATATATATTACTGGCTATTGCCACTTGTGCCGTGTCGGCCCATGTGATGCTGATGCAGTCGTCGTCGAGGGTCGGCGACTCTATGCCGTAGCGCATGACACCACTCCACGGGGTCGTTGTTGCAGTATTCGTCGTTCCAGATGTAATTGTGTCGTCGTCGGATGTGCTGCAAGCTGTAAACAGCATAACCGGCACTGTCATGATTGTTGTCAGAAGTTTTCGTATCATAGCCTTGTGTCTGTTTGGTTTTCCTTGCGAGTGCTTGCACTATATGCATGGTGCTGCAGGCTCGTCTTACTTACGATATAACGATGTGACGAGTGCTTTTAGTGCCTTACAGACCTTGTTTTTCATGATAAATGATATAAAAAAGAAGCAGAGTCTTGTGTCGTATAAGTTTTTTTACTAAATTTGCCATCGATTATTGAAAGCGGATATGTTGAGAAAAACACGCATTATATTGGCAATGGTGATGTTCGTCGGCATCACAATCCTGTTTGTTGACTTCACGGGGCTGGCCCACACGTGGCTCGGCTGGATGGCCAAAGTGCAGTTCCTGCCGGCGGTATTGGCCATGAGTGCCGGTGTGGTCATAGGTCTGTTGGTCATCACACTGGTATTGGGACGCATATATTGCTCGGTCATCTGCCCTCTTGGGGTTATGCAGGACGTGTTTGCCTGGATGGGCCGCCGCAGCAAGAAAAACCGCTACAGCTATTCGCCTGCCAAGACATGGCTACGGCTCGGGGTGCTGGCGGTGTTTGTGGTATTGACAGTATCCGGCCTGGGGGGCATAGCATCTGTCATCGCACCCTACAGTGCCTACGGACGCATTGCACAGTCGCTGCTGCAGCCGCTGTGGCAGTGGGGTAACAACCTATGTGCCTATGTAAGCCAACGGGCTATGGACTACACATTCTACCATACCGACGTGTGGATGCGGTCGCTGCCGGTGCTCATCATAGCAGCGGCGACGCTTGTCGTACTGGCATTACTGGCATGGAAGGGCGGACGTACATACTGCAACACAATATGCCCTGTAGGTACATTGCTGGGTGTGGTGTCGAGATATTCGTTGCTGAGAGTAAGGATAGATACCCATAAGTGTAACAAATGTGGACTCTGTGCACGCAACTGCAAGTCGGCCTGTATCGACTCTAAGAACCAAAAGATAGACTACAGCCGCTGTGTGGATTGTATGGATTGCATTGGCAAGTGCCACAAGCATGCACTGAGCTATGGCATAACAGCAGGCAGCAAGGCCGGTATCCATAGTCCTGCCGGTACTGCCAGTACTGTTGGACCTAATAGGCCTAAAAACTCTCCATGGGCACCCTCACGCCGCGATTTCATATGGACAACAATCTTGCTTGGCACCGCTGCTGTCAAGGCCAAGGCAAAGAAAATAGATGGCGGATTGGCCGATATAGCAGAAAAGAAACCTTACATGAGGCAGAACACGGTAGTGCCGCCAGGTGCTGTGAGCATAAGCAACCTACGCACACTTTGTACCGGCTGCCAACTCTGCGTGTCGAAATGCCCGAATGGTGTGTTACGGCCATCGACCCACATCACTCACCTGATGCAACCCGAAAGCTCGTTCGAACGCGGATACTGCCGTCCTGAATGTACAAGCTGTTCTGAGGTCTGTCCGGCAGGTGCCATCAAACCAATCAGCCGCGAAGTGAAAAGCAGCATACAAGTGGGACATGCAGTTTGGAACAAAGACCTTTGTGTGGCAGTATCGACCGACGACGGGTGCGGACTCTGCTCGCGCAAATGTCCGGCAGGTGCTGTCGAGATGGTGTTTACAACTATCGACGGAAAGTCGGTAATTGCTCCCGCTGTTGACGAAGAACGATGCATCGGATGCGGTGCATGTGAGTATTATTGTCCTTTAAGACCTGTGCCGGCAATACACGTAGAAGGACACCAGGTACATAAGGAGGTATGACTATGAACAGACGAGACTTCATAAAACGACTGGGCGTAGGTGCGGCCGCAATAGGTGCAGCATCGGTGGTGGGGTGCAAAGACACAAAGCCGATGCACCACATCGCCAAGGGACAAATGCCGCTGCGCCAAAACCCGAATTCGGGCGATAAGGTATCAGTCCTGGGATATGGATGCATGAGGTGGCCGACAAAAAAAGTTGATGGAAAAAACGTGTATGACCAGGAACAAATAAATCAAATGGTAGATAAAGCGTTGGAGTGTGGTGTGAACTACTTCGATACAGCCCCCGTATATAGCCGTGGGCAGTCTGAACGGATCACAGGCATCGCACTCAGCCGCCATCCACGCGACAGCTATTACATAGCCACCAAGATGTCTAACTTCTCGCCCGACACACAGACACGCGAGGCTTCGAT
>CALGGJ010000071.1 GCA_937915745.1 uncultured Prevotellaceae bacterium
GTAGCCGGTGAACCTCTTGTAGGTCATCTTCGCATCGTACTTCTCCGTCTCTATGCGCTCGACCTTGGTCGCTTTGCTTGCAAAGAACTGATGGTCGAAGTCCAGGTCATACGACTCTCCGGCCACGAGCTGTCCTGTGTTTATGAGTGTCTTCACCAGCAGGCTGTTCAGTTCCGTGGCAGTGTTAAAGGCATAGCTCTTGCCTGTGTCGGATGTATAGGTCGTATTGTCTGTGGACAATTCTGATATCGCTCTCAAAATAGTGTCAGAGCTGCATGTACGAAAAGTAGGATGAAGGGATAGATGAGACATCAGATGGCTTGTCACGTCCTCCACGCAGTCACCACCACAGAAGTAGACGCTTGCCAGCGAACCGACAATCTCACTGTACTGATAACCGTATGACGTGCACCGAAGACCCAGCAATTTGTCGATAACCGGGCCCACGAAACTGGAAAATAGCTCTCTCACATGAAATATTCCTCCAAAAGGAGTGATTTTCTCGGATTTTATTTGTACCTTTGCCATGTCATTGATGATTTTGCTTGTCTTTATTTGCAGCATTAAGGTAAGTGAAAAATCTGACATGACAAAATCCTGGGCAATTTTTTGTTGCCCAGGAACTTAAAATGAGTGTAAAACTAATGTGCTGCGGAATTTAGGTATATGACTTACCACATGATTCACTTTCTTCGTCATCTATTTCATTATGTATTGATTGCAATTACACCCACGCAAATGGATGTGATCCTATCACACAAAATTTCCAAATTTATTCAGAGTATTAATTGTATACAAAAAGTACACACTATGCAAAGAGCAATTATCACAATACTAGTCCTGCTGAATGTAACAGGACTGTATGCCCAGAAACAAAATCCCATGGGCATATACCACATGGTGAGTATCACCGGCAAGAACGGCACGGAACCTGCACCGTACGACCAATACAAGATATGCACCGACTCCATGACATGGATGGTGAACGTTACGGAAGACGGCAGTATCAACGAGCATGGTGAAAGGACCAACCGACCATACTTCAAGATAAGCGACAACGACCACATGGTGTTCAACTACACAGGCGAACAGCCCGATGCAACGGATGTAACAAAGTCCCGCATCTACGATTCGGGCAAGAAGGGTTTCAAGCTGAAATGGTGGAGCACCTCGCAAAACCATCGTGTCTTTCCTCACAATGACTGGTGTACCGAAGAGTACAAATCGGACAACTTTTCTCCATCGGGTAAAAAGATTTTCGACTTGCTCTACAGCACTAAAAGCACGATGAAGAAAGACGGGATACAAGGCCAGTGGAAGGTCACCGGAGCAATCAAGATGGGGGGCAGCAAGATTGTAGATGAATGGCAAAAACATGGAACAGCAAAGCTGAGCGAAAACGACATAGTGCCTTATCAGGACAAATATGCCATAATCGACGACCAATATGTCTTCGTTGCGCATTCCGAGGCTCTGTTGAACCAACAGACACCAAGCATATACGGCTATCTGCAAAAATATCAGATAAGCGACGAGAGCGGACGTTCAGTTACGGCTCAGATACTGACGAACGACAATACCCGCCCCGCTATATACGAGTTCTACAGAATCAGCGATGACAGAATGATTGTCAGGGTTGAGTATTCACTAATTGTAAATGACAGGATTAACGAATTGTCAGACCATGGATATGAGATTTGGGACAGGTATGAAAGCCGCATGTCTCTCATCAACCAGCTTACTTCTGCAACACCTCTTATTGATACAGGGACACCTAAGCCCGATGGTCTGTACAGATTTGTGGCAGGCGGAAGCCTTTGCCGTATCAGGGAATCTACAGACTCTGTTATCGGCACTGTAATGAATGGCATACGGATGAATTCCTATACAGAACGATACCGACTTTGTACCGACACTGCCAACTGGACTATCAGAATCACGAACTCAACCCCAAAGAGTTATCATGGTTACACTCTGGGAGACAGTATCCACTTGGATTACCAGGCAAAAGACATGACAGTATTATATGGGTCTCCTGCGTCGATTTATTCGCAGGATTCAGATGTGAGTAGTCGTGACAGATGGACACTGTTCGGATGTACTGAAACAGGTTTCAGCGAATGCCAGCAGAACCAAGTTTGGACCTTTGACAAACGTAGTGTGACTCCGCTTGCCAAGGATGTGCTCGATGTGCTTGAAGGCAGGATTACACACGATGCCAGCCATCCGCTGTATGGAACGTGGGAAGTGGAGGGACAGGTACTGAACCCGACGGAAACTAAGATAGACTCGATCATGAAAGGACTCTGCACCGATTATGTCCATCCATACAGCCGCACCATAAGATTCTTTTATGCGTTCACGCCAAAACTTATGTACACCATGCAGTCGTCCAGAGTATGGATAGACAAGATGAAATCTGACGGAAAGACTTCTTTTGTCACATTGGAACCTTATAGGACAACTCAGGCGAACTCAAATACACTGATAGATGTAAACTGGTCTGTTCATTGGCTCGACAGCAATACCATCCTGATATGTCGGGATAAGCAGGATCTGTCGCTGCCTGTTCCAAAATGTTTCGTGCTGAAGAGGAAAGTGGGAGGTACCTCACTTATAAACGTCATTGGCAGAAGACTGCCTGTCAACTCGCATATTTAATTATCTGATGTAAATAATGGAAGACCTTACCATCTGGCTCACATATCATGACAGAGATTCCGATGTCGGCAGCAGCCACACCAGCCGATACCTCTACAGGCATGTGTGGAGGGGCGTAAAAACGAGTGCGCGGTCTCGGCCCTGCGAGTTCGCGGTCACAGGCCTGTGAGTGCGGAGCCGCGGCCCCGCAAGTGCGCACTTACAGACACAAAGATTAGTACATGCTTTCGATGACACCAACAAACCATGCCGACAAGTCCACAATAATAAACCCTAATATTAACCATTAATATCAAACAAACCTTGACAACAACAATCAGACATGTGACACTGAAGTCACTTGGTAAGGACAAAGACATCGACCCTTCGAAGGGTACTGTAACAAATCCCTTCACTCTGGAAGAGTATGACAGCTTGTGCAACACCGGCGAGTGGCCTGGCGGATATGTAGAGGCCATGGGCTATGTCGCTCCACCTATGATGGACGGCATGGATGACGGAAGCGGAAGCAGCGGTAGCTCTCCTTATGACATTATCCCACTCGAGATACTTCAAGCATTACCATCAGCCCTGAGTAGCCTTATAACATCAGGGGAAGTTGGTGTGGTACTCGACCCTGCATTGGATGTTCAAGGACGATATTACACTACGACAAAGACCATTCGTTTACGTCCGAATGGAATAAACCTTGAAACAATAAGACATGAGCTTTTCCATGCATGGCAGGATAAACAAGGGTATGTGGATGGCCAAAGTCACACGAACAATGAGTATGAGACATACGTAATAAATGACGTAATATATTATAGGACTCATATGATAGGCGAATATGGCAGTCTTGCTGGGGGTACTGTAACGGATGAAGATTACAGCAACTATTATAATTTCATCGCTACCTGCGTTGGAACGGGTGCATTCGATGCAGATTATTTCTTCGCTCATGTCTCTGAATTTTATGAGTCTTTTAAGGCGGCTCATAGCAATTCTCCAGCAGGTAATGGTACTTCAAATAGTGGTTATCAATGGCATTGGCAGGAAATACTATTATTATTCGGACTTATACAATCATAAACAAGCATGAACTATGATAAATATAGTAGCAAATATTTTCAATGTCAGACATTATATACTGACATTAATGATGTTCTCATGCATCGGAGGCAGGTGTCAAACAGGTGTCAGTATTACAGACACCTTACAGGTGAAAAATGGCAGAATACTGCTTCATACAGCATCAGATGGGTTGAACGGATACAGAGTGAGCCAAGTTAGTATATCAAATTATAGACAGGAGAGTCTGTCTTTTGATGAATCTGATAAATTACGTGTAATAAATACATTATTCCTTGATGACAGCAGTACAAAGGAGAAGATACAGGACCTGCGGACTCTTACCCGTCGCAAACTCGGCAAGCAACTTATAAAGAGATACGAGTTCTCTAAGATTCATGTCTTTCTGGAAATAAAACTTGATTGTGTAGGTAAACCCGTCAGTGTTGGATTATATGCCAATGGATACACTGCAATACCTGTAAAAAAAGCAAAATCCATTTTACATAAGGTCATTAAATCTTATCGTTTCGATGAATATAGTCAAATACGACGTTCGTCAAGGATTGAGACTACTCATTGTGGTTGTGTATTTACGTTTGATATATGCAAGTAGTATTATGAAAAACTATATACAATGAAAGTACATTACGACTATCTGATAGTAGGTTCGGGCCTTTATGGTGCCACGTTTGCATACATGGCACATCTGCAGGCAGGAAGTGTCTGGTCATCGACCGCCGCGAGCAGGCGGGCGGCAACGTGGCGTGCCGACGCATGGAGGGAATCGACATCCACAACCGTGAGGTACAGGAATTGCAGCATACGGTGATAACACGCGAATACCCGCAGGCATACGTCCCGGGGCATGAGCCCTACTATCCCGTGAACGGCGAGCGGGACGACCACCTGTATCACCAATACGACGAGCTGGCACAGGCCGAGCCTCACACCATATTCGGCGGCAGGCTCGCAACATACCGATATATGAACATGGACGAGGTGATGGCAAGTGCGATGAGAAAGTGGGAAAATGAAAGAATGAAAATGCTGCTACGGCAGCAGATAAATAAATCAAGAACATTAACCGATTAAAAGCAAAACAATTATGGTAAAGATTATCAAATCGTACAAACTGGGTACAGCCCAAGATGCACAGGTAACAGCAAAGCGTTCTAAAGGCACAGTGTCAACCCCATTCACGCAGCAGGAGTACAACCAGCTCACCCAAGCCGGCGAGTGGACCGGCGGGTACGTCAAAGGTGAAGGAGAACTTTATACCCGTGCAATGAATATATTAGGGCCTTTTTATGGAGCGGCTGATTATAGTATTTACTATGGGATACATGACTAACTAAACTGTTTGATATGAACAAGAAGAACATAAACATTATTTATTGGACTCTGCCAATACTATTTACCTTATGGGAGCTATTCTTTGATTACCTGCCATATGTAAGGGAACTTTTACCGTCCGACATGCGCGAGGCCCTGTTTGGCCCACCACGGTCACTGGCAGAATTAATAGCTTTCAAGATCATACCCTATGCCAGGATACTTGGCATAGCCTTTAAATACGTGTATATAGCTGTTTGCTATGTGTGTAAAAACAAGTCATGGCTCGTTCTGACATTAACCGTCGTGCCTGTGCTTGCGTTAATAGTTATTACTTATGCATTATATCAACCGTTCATGATAGACTCATCTGGTGGTGGGCTCTATCATATACGACTTTTCAACTTTATAGTTGGAATCATAAACGTTTGTCCGTTCTACCTGTGTGTCTATTATCTGCTACATAAAATGAAGAAGGCAGACATTGTGAACAAACAGAATGATATTGTGATACAAGACAAATAGCTAATACAAGAATTATTTCGGTATATGAAACACGCAATAATGATAATGGCACACAAGGCACCCGAACAGGTGTGCCAGCTGGTGGAATACTTCAGCCTCAAGACCGAGTACATCTACATCAACCCAGAGGACAACGTCCCTCGCCTGAGAGATGGCATCAAAGATTACATCGAGTATTACAACAACCGTCGCTGTCATCAGGGAATCGCCCACCAGATACCGATGGAGAGGTACAGAAGTGCGGCGTAACAGCAAAAAAACGAGAAAAGATGATACAGATTCGGAATTGTTTCGTACTTTTGCAGCACCCAAGAAAGGGATCAGGCTCACATTGTCTGTTGTCTGCCTCGCGGGTAAGAACGGCAGAAGTTATTGTCTTCGCAACATAGGGACACTGGTCTGGGATTGGGGAGTACTATAATCAATCAACCTCAAAACAATTGATATCATGGATAAAACGTTTAGTCTAAGACAAGTCATAGCACTGTCAAATATTGTAATAATGCTGCATGTCATCTTGGCTTGCAGTGACGCATCAGGCTCTGCCGATTTTTTCTATTTACATGAAGAGGAATATGCTTGGGAGAGCAGTATCATTCGCCTGACTATGGATGGCGATAGGGTAGAATCGGGCCTCGTATGGTGTAATTCAGATGAGTTCAGCGAGGCACGCGAGGGGTATTATCCCGGATTCACTGTATTGCCGATGACGGCAATCGAGCAAAGTGGCGATACCCTAAGGTTTACTCTTGATTCGAGAGACTCTAAATTTTTCAGTACGCCGATAGATATCAACATCTGTAGCATTGACGAAGCATGGCATAAGGGTTATCACCTATGGAATCAAGAACCTAAATATTTTGCCGACTCAGTAGCATATACTTGTCTGCTGTCTGCTGAAAATCTCGAGATAATCGGCAAGTCGAAGTATCAGTACACAGATAATGTTGTCTACACAATGATGGGTATCGATACCATCAGACAGTATAAGCGTCATCTTGATGATTCCATAGAGATGCTGAATCGCAAGTAAATCAGCATCACATGTCTCGATAAGGCGGATTTCTCCACCAAAGGAACCGACCCACAGGTACAAGCAGATTATCCAAAAACGGCCATTCCATCGGGGAAAATCCGCTTTTAGTTGAGAGATTTCAGGTTATTTAATAAAAAACAACAGAATATTTGATTGGTATGACAGAAATGCTCATATTTGCAGCACTAATTGCCAACGTTTTCTATAAGCCAAGTGAGCAAAGTGCTTGCATTTTGCCATGACGAGACCTGACGAACGAAGCATGAGCAGAGTGGAGTTTACTCCGACCAAGGGCCTAATGAAGTGTTTCATACAAAAAGTAACACAGCGGATGGCTGGTACATGGAAAGAGTGAAAGATTTGAAACGGTGGTAGGAATTAAGCAGGCATAAATCCATAACGTAATTAATTATGCGACGGATTATTTTAAGTTTTACGCTAACTATAATGATAGTGAACTGTGGAAAAGATATAAGAAATTTATAAAACAATAACGTATATGAATTTTGTATATATTTGTATGACATTCTTTGCTCTTGTACTGAGCAATAACCTGCATGCACAGCGAGTACTGATGCCCGATGACATCCGTAGATATTGGGAAAACCAGTATGACACTGTTCCGATTTCTTCATACGATAGGCTCGACAGACAATCCGATGTGCCCGCCGGTTATTTCATAAAGTCAAAGCAACTGAGCAACACCGGACAAGTTACATTGCCTCCATCTGTATGGTCATGTTATGAAAAGACAGGGAATAATGATTATATATCAACCTCCGATATCATAGGCGAGGGAAAGATTCTCTGCTGGATGGGCCTTGTCAATGCCAATCCTGCTGCCGAACGGAAAATAAGGAAACAACTTGCAAGAAAGTATGGGGTGTTGACTGACCGCGCAGGACGTGAGGGAATACCGGCACGATGGGTAAACGACTGCCTGTATCTTGTAGAAAACCCAAAGTATAAGATGGGGTTGTGGGTTGGCGAAGTGTATGCTAGTCGCGATGTCTGTTTCAAGGATGGAGTATTCTGCAAGTTTGCTGATTTCCATGGATATGATGATGACGACAACTACAATATCTGGAACTTGTGGCGCAAAGCATGGGGCGGCACAGTAGAAACGACCGTCGGGTATGACGGATACTCGTTGAGCAACATGTCGGAAGAGTTGTTCGAATCATTCAGTCTTGGTTCATACAAAGGAGACAAGATACTGGCAGACACGCATGCGAATACAATTCGTAAATTTCGGCTGCAACTACTGGCAAACAACTTGGCTCTGTTCTCAAATAGAATAACGCTACCGGCAGAAAACCGCATTAGCAATGTACCTGTTTTCATTTACGAACTGCCGGACGGCAATGTCCGCATGGAGGTTATAGGTAGTGAAAACTACACAGGGCCACAAATAAAAGAACTTGAAGTGCTTGCCTCCACATTTGAAAAAATGCCTAAATACTCGTGTATTTCTCAATATTATACAACTCTCGAAGGCTTGGTATTTGGCGAGCTGCTTTATGTTAGTTCCAGCAGCTTCTATTGGATATTTAGCGATACACCATGAGAAGCATGTACCACTAAACTGTTAACAGTAAAAACATATTATGAATAGATTTTTTATTAGTATTATGCCTCACTGGTACGACCCAGTAAGGAACACTTCTGCAATTCGGCATAGATGTCCGGATCTTCCGCTGAACCCATACCGGCCATTCGAACCCCTGAAGTCATACCGACGGAGCGGAGTGCAGGAGTGTATCCAGCAACCTGTCTCCATAAAAACGGGGCGTGCCTGCATTTTTTCGTAAAAAAATTTGCTCTGCTTCGTCTATTTCGTAACTTTGCATTCGAAACAGGATTTTCCCTTTGAAATGACAATTAGGCCATTAAATGATTAAACTGATAAGATATGAATAAGTGAATAAGACAAATGACAAAAGCCCTACTTATGAAAACTTTGGCTTTGCGAGGAAATGTAGGATAAGATCCAATATTTCAAATTTCACATTAGTTTCGCTAATAATTACTGTTATCATGATAACGGCTCCTATTATGTTGAGTTGCCAACATAAAAACGAACGGTTGAGTGCTTGCAATGACACCTCCAATATTAAAAATCAGAGATCAACTCAATTGTCAAAGTTACTTTCCGACCATCAATATAAATCGGCCATATTGCTCATCGATTCCATGCTGGAGTGTTCCCCTGATGACCCCCCAAATTTATACTGCGTTGGGGTGGATATACGACATGCAAGGCAATATTGATATTGCATAAAAACATTATTACCATGCGATATGCATATATGACTCACTGTTGCATGAAAGGAAAAGGGAACAGTATTCAGACGAGATAAACAAGGCTTTCGTATATCAGTTGAAGGAAGGTCCCGAGGTGTACATACGTATAATAGATTCTATAAGCACACTACCTGAATATAAAAGCGACAGCATCAACATCGAAGGGTACAAGCATTTTATTCTCCAAGACAAAGAGGATTTGTTTAGACATGATGGTGCAGAGATGACCCCCATAGAATAATATGGGGTATTGTTGCAATCATCACCTTTGTCTAACAAACGCTATTTTGTGAATATGTCTGTAATATGCAATAGGTATATGTGTTGGATGGAAATGGTAATGTTATACAAGCTGTGACAGATAAAACAGCTCAACTGATCTTCCGTACAAATGTGTCGAGTTACTTGAGTTGGAGGTATGCCGACGGGACGATGGCACATATCACGACGAGAGCATGATAGAGCAATCGACATAAAGGAGCATGGTATATCGCCAATACAAGGATGTACACAACTACCTCGACATGGACGATATCGTCGATATCCTCGACGACAAGTAAGAACAGGGTAAACATAAAATCATCAAAACGCTAATGACCAATTTGGGTTATACTATCAGATGAAACAATAGCAATGAAATATTAAACAGGGTATTTATAGTGTATTTTCCAGTAAAAAAGCTTTGTCATATAAGGAAAATACCTTAACTTTGTGCCCAAATCATTTATGTTCCACTTATGAGACACAACATCATCTTATTGGCACTAAGCCTGTCGCTACCTATATTTGCACAGCACGAAGCAAGCGTCACGTTGAGACCGGCAGACGCAAAAGAAAAAATTAACAAAGAAATATACGGACAATTTGCCGAACACCTCGGCTCATGTATCTATGGTGGCCTGTGGGTGGGTCCACAGTCGCCGATACCCAACACTCAGGGTTACCGAAACGACGTTCTACAGGCACTACGCGACATACATGTGCCGGTAATGCGATGGCCCGGTGGATGTTTTGCCGACGAATACCACTGGATGGACGGCATAGGACCTCTTGAGCAACGTCCACGCATGGTTAACAACAACTGGGGAGGAACAGTCGAAGACAACAGCTTCGGCACACACGAGTTTCTCAACTTGTGCGAACTTATTGGCTGCGAGCCATACGTAAGCATGAACGTAGGTAGCGGCTCTGTTGAAGAGGCTGCCAAATGGGTTGAATATATGACAGCAAAAGACGGCCCGATGGCAAAACTACGCAAGCAGAACGGACGTCAAGAGCCGTGGCATGTGAAATACATAGGTGTAGGTAACGAAAGCTGGGGCTGTGGTGGCAATATGCGGCCTGAATACTATAGCGACCTATATCGCCGATATCAAACCTATTGCCGCGAGTACGACGGAAACCACTTATACAAAGTGGCATCAGGTGCCAGCGACTACGACTACACATGGACAGAAACGCTCATGCGGCAGGTAGGCACACAAATGAAAGGACTGTCACTACACTACTACACCTGTTACACTTGGAGCGGAAGCAAGGGTAAAGCAACACAGTTTGATGCAGACCAATACTACTGGACCATAGCCAAATGCGGAGTCGGAGTAGAAGAAGTGCTGCAGAAACATATCGCTATCATGGATCAGTACGATGCTCGTCGTAACATTGACCTCCTGCTTGACGAGTGGGGCACATGGTGGGATGAAGAACCTGGCAGCATACGCGGACACCTCTACCAGCAGAATACCATGCGCGATGCCATAGTTGCTGCCTTCTCGCTCAACACCTTCCACCAATACACCCAACGCCTCAAGATGTGCAACATAGCTCAAGTGGCAAATGTGTTGCAAAGCATGGTGCTCACACGTGGTGACCAAATGGTGCTTACACCGACATACTACGTTTTTAAGATGTATGTACCCAACATGGAAGCTATAAACATACCGCTCAGCGTGCAATGTGAAACTTTCGAGGCTGAAAACGAACAGAGAAACTCTTCGCGGCGAGTGAGTAACTACATCAGCGCATCGGCTTCGCGCATGGCCGACGGTACTGTAAACATCAACCTGGCCAATGCAGACTTGCGCAACACCCGCCGTGTTACCATCAATCTGTCGGGTATAACAGGTAAAGTACAGAATGCACAGATACTTACCTCGGCCGACATTAAAGACTACAACGACTTCGCACGTGCCGAGGCCGTACGTCCAGCATCATTTAAGAACGCAACCATCAACCGACAGGGACAGCTCGTGGTTGAGATGCCAACTAAGTCGATTGTATGTCTGCAAATTAAATAATCATCACATATAATATCACAACAGGTCTTTAAATCCAGACTCATAGGCTGGCACGAGGCCAGTTCCTACAGCGGTGGAAAATAAGATTGAGAGAGGGTGTGTCAAAATAGGCACACCCTCTTTTTCCTGACTTCGTCACTCATTTTTAACTAAAATAGCAACTTGCTTATACAGAATTA
>CALGGJ010000072.1 GCA_937915745.1 uncultured Prevotellaceae bacterium
TTGTGACCGCGCACTCCCGGGCTTGTGGCTGCACGTTCCTTGGACTGTGCCTTCGAACTCCGTGGTCGGTTATACCTCAACAGAAGCCTTAAACCCGATTGAGTCGATGGCGGCTATGATGTCGTCGGCTGATGCCGAGCCTTTCACCAGCGCCAATTTGGCGGAAAGACTCACCTCGACATCCTCGACACCCTCTACAGAGCGGATAGCACTTTCGGCGCTATGAACACAATGTGAACAGTTCATGCCATCGATATGGATACGTAACGTGTCGGTTGTCATACTTATGTTGGATGTGATGTTTGACTTGTCGTCTGAGTGGTGGTGACGTGCATGGCCCGTGATGTGCAGTATGAGTGAATAGACGAGCAGTGCGGCAAGCAGGATTGAGCATCCGATGCTAAACCAGCCTGTGGACTCGGTGCAGCAGTCGTGGCCGGAGGCCTGCATCGCAGGGACAAACCACTCGCGTGGAAGCAGGTAGTCGATGCCTAATGCAAACACTATTGCACCGACGGTGATTGATGCCAGATATATCAGCAGCGTCTTTCTGCCCAACACCTTATTTATTATTAGTATGGAGGCAGCATTGGCAGCGGGTCCAGCCATGAGTAACACCAGTGCGGCTCCAGGCGTCAGTCCTTTCATCATCAAAGCCACTGCAATAGGTATAGAGCCGGTGGCACATACATACATCGGTATCGAGATGCACAGAACGAGCAGTATGCTCAGGAATGAATTGTCTGAGAATATTGCAAAGACTTCTTGTGGAATCAGAATGGTGATGAGACCTGCAATAATAAGGCCTGTCACAAGCCACTTGCCTATATCGCCCATCATCTCGACAAATCCGTAGCGCAGTGCCTCGGCCAGCTTGGCGGCGAAACCAGACTTCTTGATGTGAGTGTGGCTATGTGGTGTGTCGCAGTTGCATGTGCTTCCTACATCGTCAGGGCAGGATGCTTGGTTACTTTGTATGGTGGCCGATGCAGGTTCGCGGTCGAAGATGTTGACCATCTGGCCGCCGACCAATGCAGTGACAAATGCCACGACTGGGCGTAGGATGGCAAACGGAAGTCCGAGTAGCGAGTAGGTGGCAAATATAGAGTCAACTCCTGTTTGCGGTGTGGCAATGAGGAACGAAACGGTAGCACCTTTGGATGCTCCTTCCTTGCGCATTGACATGGCCGTAGGTATCACTCCGCACGAACATAGCGGCAGTGGGACTCCGATGAGTGCAGCATAGATGACTGAACGCCATGAGCCGTCGGACAGATAGTGGGTATAGAGTCGTCCGGGAATGAATGCGTGCATAAGTCCTGCAAGGAGGAATCCGAGCAGGAGGTATGGCGACATTTCATATATGAGCTGCAGAAGTTCGTTCATTACGGGTTGTTGCTTTGTCTTGGATTTGTGATACGTCAGTTGCGCGAGAGTATGAGTGCGGTGATTTGTAGGTCGTTGTTTATTTTTGCGTTTCCTACGAAGTTGATGTTGTCGGTAGTGCCATTGTTGGTCACTTGTTCTTCGAGTATGAATTGTGCTTCATAGGCAGGGATATGCTCTGTAACCTCTTTTGTCACTATCAGATTCTTTATCTGGAACGCAATAGTGCGGTTTTCATCGGTGTGCATGTTTTTCATATACACCTCCACGTCAGCGCGGCTTGCCGCTGTCAACCCTATGTATGTAGTCAGTATCGGTGCAGTTGTCTCGTCCAGTGTCTGGCGGTCGGAGGTAGCCAGTGCGTTGAAGTGGCGTTCGAGGGTCTGTGCGACATGTTCGGTCTCTTTGTCGCTTATGGTGCCTGCGTCGAGTGTGTCCATGCGTTTTTGTGCTTCTTTGGCATACATGCCGTCGCCGAAACTGTCGAGATAGCGCTCGTAGGCATCGTAGGTGTCTTCGTCGGTTGCTTCTATGTATGAGAGTGAGTCGATTTTGCGGTTGGCTTCGTTGCGATAATAGCTGTCGCTATGGTTGCGCACAAAGTCTTCTATGGCTTCTATCGAGCCGGACATGCGTGCCGCTGACCAGTCTTGGTGCTCGGTTGCTATCTTCTGGCGTATGGATTCTACCAGGTCGGCATGGAGTCCGTGAATGAATGTGTCTTGATATTGTGCGATGGCGGTCTCGAGCGAGTCGAGTCGCATCATGCCTTCCCATTTCTGTATTTTGAGCCATGCTGTCTTCTCGGCATCTTCTTCGTCTATTTGTTTGCTTTTGCTGTGATAGATGTATGCCACCGAGCCTGCTATTGCAATCAATAGCAGCATTAGTATTACCCAAAGGGTTATATGTCGGTTTTTCTTCTCTTCCATGGCACCTGTTGTTGGTTGACAGTGAGTTGTGTCGGTTTTTGCTGTTTAATATGGTTTGACTGATGGGTCGTTGTTTGGAATTATGGCCATGCATTCCATCTCGATGAGCCATGAAGGGCGGCATACTGGTGCGTAGGTTATTACGTGTGGTGTGTCGGGGAATTTGTCTGCAAACTGTTGGCAGACGTGGTTGTAGTCGGCAATGTCGCGCAGATAGACAATAATCTGCATCACGTCGGTCCATTTGGCTCCACCTTCAGCCAGCAGTGCTTCTACGTTTTCCCACATGCGGTGTGTCTGGCGGGTTATGTCGCCGGTGTGTTCCACTTCGCCCCGGTTGTTGATTGATGCTGTGCCCGAGATGTAGATGTGTGAGCGGTCGGCATAATCTATCTTCACACCACGTTCGAATGTGACGCCGTACTGGTATGTGGGGTTTAGGTGTGTGTGGGCGTGGAGGTATGTCTGTTGCTTGGGTTTGAGGCCGAAGATGGTGTATGTGTCGAGTTGGATGATGGCTTTTGTGTTGGCAGGAATGCCGTGTATGCCTGTAGATGCTATGTAGTGTGTGTTGGGTGTGAGGCCCTGTGTCTCGAAGTTTTCGCGTCGGCCTACTACCAGACCATGGTATTGGGTATCGACGTCGCGTACGAAGAACCATGTTCGGATGCAGTTGTCGGCCAACGTGCCACCTTGTTCTTCCAGTTCTTTCTCATACTGTTGGAGCAGTGTGGTGGCTTGATGATAGCTGTCGCCTTCGGGCACAATCTGTGTCATGTGCCATTGTTGTTTGTAGTTGCTTTTGCCTTGGTGTATGTATGCCCATATTGCTACCTTGCTTCCGTCGAGTGGTGGTTGCTGTATGATTGATGTCGATTGGTCGGCATCGTCGATGAGGGGCATCTGGTTGGTGGCGTCGCTGAGGAATATGCGTCGCATCATGATGGTGGCATGGCCCATTTGACTCACAAACCGGCGCAGTGCTTGCTGCAAGTCAGCATATTGTCGGACGAAGCTTGTGTCGATGCGGGTTGAGTGGAGCATGACATGTGTTTCGGCAAGGTGGCCTGCTGGTGCAAAGGTGGTATATTCGATTCTTACCCCCGATTGATCGGTATATATGTGTGATTGTTTCATACTAAGTCGCAAAGTTATGAATTATTTACGATTTGGCAGCTGATTGTTGGCTTTTATTTGCCGTTTCCGTCTTTTTTTTGCATTCCTGACATGTGGATTTGCAACTGTGTGTATCACGGCATCCGCAATTGCACGAACGGCGTGGATGGGTGAAAGAGCGTATGATGCGTGTCAGTATTACGATGGATACTACTGCCAGTATTATATACACGATGAGTTCTTGCATTGGTTTTTTTTGTGGTTTTTATGTCTTTTGCTACAGACATGTTGATGTGTATGTTTGCGAGTGCGGAGTCGCGGTGTCGCAAGTGCGGAGTCGCGGTGTCGCAAGTGCGGAGTCGCAGTGTTGCGAGTGCGGAGTTGCGTGGTTGCTGATGTTGGTATGCTTGTTGTGCTTTCTGTGTGTCGATTCAGAAAAGCATACCTGTCTGGTAAATCAGTGTGGCGCAAATCCATGCCAGCAGGGTTGTGTAGGCGGCCGTGAACAAAGCCCATTTCCAATGGCCCGACTCGTTGCTGATAGCTATACATGCAGGGATGCATGGCATATATAGCAGGATGAACACCATGAAGGCGAAGGCGGCAAGTGGGGTCATTCCGCTTTGCGCTATTATTTCCGACAGGTGTGACGTGTCTTCTGTAGGGTCGATTCCGTCGGTCGGCTCGCCGGTCTGTGAGTAAAGTACTCCCATGGTTGACGCCACAATCTCTTTGGCACCTACTCCTGCAATGATGCTTACACCTTCTTTCCATTTCAGTCCGCACGGACGTATTACGGGTTCCACCGTTTTGCCCAGGCGGCCTATGTAGCTCTGTTCCATCTGCTGTTCGCTGCTCAGCTCGTCATGATGTGGAAAATATGTCATTGCCCATATCACGATGCTTGCCATCAGTATGATGGTTCCCATCTTCTTGAGATATTGTTTGCCTTTTTCCCAGGTGTGGCGCATCACCGATTTTGCTGAAGGCAGCCGGTAAGGCGGCAGTTCCATTACGAACGGACTCGACTCACCTCTCACTACATATCGGCTGAACAGATGTGCCATCAATACACTCAAGGCGATGCCTATGAGGTAGAGGCTGCATAGGATGAGGGCCTGACCGTGGGCGAAGAAAGCCCCGATGATGATGATGAAGACAGGCAGTCGGGCCGAGCACGACATGAGTGGAACGATCATCATCGTAATGAGCCTTGATTTGCGGTCCTCAATAGTACGTGTGGCCATTATCGCAGGTATGTTGCACCCGAATCCCATTATCATGGGAATGAAGCTTTTGCCATGTAAACCCATGTGGTGCATAATGCGGTCCATAATGAAGGCTGCACGAGCCATATATCCCGAGTCTTCCATCCACGAGATGAATGCGTAGAGTATCATGATATTTGGCAGGAAGACAATCACACCGCCCACACCTGCCAGTATTCCGTCAACCAGGAGGTCTTTGAGTGGACCGTCGGCCATGTTGTTGCTTATAATATCAGACAGCCAACCTACAAGGGCGTCAATCCAGTCCATCGGATACTGCCCGAGGTTGAAAGTGGAGAAGAACGTGATATACATCAGTAATATGAAGATAGGGAATCCCAGATAGCGGTTGGTGACAAATGCGTCGATGCGTTTTGTGACAAGGCGCTTATATGTGTTGTGTTTCTGGAAACACTCTTTCAATGCACCCTGCACAAATCCGTACTTGGCATCAGTTATTGCACTCTCGGAGTCTTCACCCAGTTCGTCTGCTATTTCCTGCTGGCATTTGTCGCGTTCGGCAGTGATATCAGCAGCATTGGCCATCAGGGCGATAACACCCTCGACCTGACTGTCGTTTTCCAACATCTTGATAGCGAGAAAACGTCCCGAATAGTTGTGGTGGGGCTCGGGGTTGAGGCGTATGAGACTTTCCATACGTTCAATCATGCCTTCAAGCAACGATCCATGATTGATGTGTATATGGCGGAAAGTTGTCTGACGACCTTCGTATATCTGGATAATCTCATGTAGAAGCTGAGACACACCCTCGCCGGTTCGACCTACGGTAGGCACTATCGGAACTCCGAGCAGACGTCCTAATTGCCCTGTGTCGAGACTGTTACCGCTTTCGCGCAGTTCGTCATACATATTGAGGGCCATTATCATAGGCACATCCATGTCGATGAGCTGTGCCGTAAGGTACAGGTTGCGTTCCAGGTTTGACGCATCCACCACGTTGATTATCACATCGGGAACCTGTTCGATGATATGACGCCTTACATATAGTTCTTCAGGAGTATAAGCCGTGAGGCTGTAGGTTCCAGGCAGGTCGGTAATGTTGAAGTGGTAACCTTCGAAATCGACATGACCCTCCTTGGCATCTACCGTCACACCCGAATAGTTACCTACACGCTCGTGAGCATTGCCTGCAATATTGAACAAACTGGTCTTTCCACAGTTTGGATTACCAACAAAGGCAACGCTTATCACATGCTGCCTCTCTTCCACCATCCGGTGTATGTCAACGCAACTATCAGACACAATCCCCGGCTCATAATTCCGGCTGCGGACCCATTCCTGCGCCTCTGCCTCGGTCACCACTTCAACAAGGTCGGCCTCTGCACGTCGCAGACTCACTTCGTAGTCGAGCAGGCGGTACTTCACCGGATCCATCAACGGGGCATTCAGTACCATTTCGACCGTCGTGCCCTTTATAAAGCCCATCTCGACGATACGTTTACGGAACCCACCGTGCCCATGCACCTTTACTATGATACCGCTCTCGCCTGTGTTTAGTTCAGATAATCTCATGTTTCAACATTTATGATTGGATACTGTGCACAAAGATACAACCTTTGAGCATGTCCCACAATACTCACTTATGAGTATATATCGTCTGTAAATAGTGTCGAACATCTGCGTCTGCCTGGTTCTGATTGATGAAGATACGGTTTTGATGAACATGGTATAGGTCTTTTTCTAAAAGCAACATATCTTACAAATCAGGAACATTTCTTCTTTATCTGCCTTTCAGAATTTCCTGAACGTCAAGGTCCCGACGCTGCTGCATAATACCAAGCGCTGGTGTGTCAACTGGTTGATTATGTAGCGTCCGTCTGCCGGACATCCATAGTTCGCAAGCGAGTCGAACGGGATGACATCGTTGAACGGCTGGCTGAAGGCTCGTTCTACAACCAGAGTGTCGGCTTGATGACGGAAATATGCAAGGCAGTAATAGTTGTTGTCATTCATGTTTTGAAACTTCATAAGGTCGAGCTTGAATGTATAGTAAATCTTGCAGCTCCGGTTCGTTGCCAGAATACTGTCACCGTTGGCCGTACGCCACTCGGTGAGCTGCCAGTTGCCGTCAAGTGCCCCGTTTTCATCCATTTTATTACATGCTATCATACATGCAACCGTCATTGTTACCAGGAGTTTATATATGGTTTTCATGCAGTGTCTGGTTCTTATTTTTTATTTATCCATCCGGTTTTTCTTACAGTCAGTGTCGCTCCGCTGCCACGTTTCAACAGCTTGCCGCTGTTCATGGCCGCAGCAGCTGTGAACGACCATCCGTTGAGCCGGGGCGGATTGTAAGTCAGCTCGGCCAACATGAATTGTCCGCGTTCCGTATCGGTCAGCGGATTGTAGTATGTTCCCCACGACCGCATGTTGGTGTAGAGCATTCGATAATGCAGGCATGGCATTGGATCTCCGGCCAGACCTATGTGTATGGCCTGAACACGGCTGTGCTGAACCCGAAGCTCGCTCCTGTCGTTGTATAGTGGTGACAGCAGCAACGGGTTGCCTATATTCATGCCCCAATGTTGCCATGCACCATATACATGGTGGTTGTAGTAGTTGTCGATGCCGCTTATCTGCACTGGCAGATTTGATGTGGCGTCATGGTATATGCCTCCGGTTTGGTCGCGTGTTGACAGATACTCAACCACAATATTGCTAGCTACGGGGTTTTGTGGCAGGTGAGTTTCTATACCCCATGTCATGTCTTTCCATCCGTATTGCCAGAACAACTGCGAGTGGTCTTCAAAGAAATGCTCGAAATATCCACGGATATCCCATCCGTCTCCCATATAATTCAGGCTGCCATGCCAGCTGCCAAGATGGTTGCCGCCTACATTTTTATAGTCACCGTCATTGGGATCGCTGCCTCCCATGAACAAGGCATTCCAGTACGAACGCAGCCCATTGCCCATGTTGACATGTGAAAGGTCTGTATCCGACAGGTCGTCACTGCGCTTCTTTACATTCCATGTTTCGCCTCCGAATTGTGTTGCAAATTCAAGTCCGCCCGTCATGGTTAATGGGAAACGAGCCTCGTCGCCCAGTTTCAGGTAGATTGATTTGGCATGATACAGTGAATTGGAGGTTCGCAGTTTGTCTGCACCGATAGTCTTGCGTTGCCATTTTGAGTCGGTAAACCACCCGTATGCCACCATTACTTTCACTCTAAACCAATGGTCTGTGAGTGGTACGGGGATGTAGGCTGGTGTCTCAATTCGCACTTGCGGTATGGGCCGTGCATTGAATCCGGATGTCATGCCACCGGTGCTGAGGTACCGATTGGCAAATTCGTTGTCAAATTCTTTTGACCCTACGGTGAGCCGTAGGGCAGCATTGTATTCTATTTGTCCGTAAAGCTGATGTATGAAAACCGATGCGGAGTCTTTGCTTGTTGCTAATGTCCGTTGTCCCACGTTCACTTTACCTTGACCATATGCCACAAGGTCGGCACCATAGCCGATGCGCCATTTCAGGTGTGAGTCGGTAGCGAGGTCGCGACTCAAAGCACCTCTCAGATACATGGTATTACCTGCAACTGGTTCTAATCCATACCGGTTGGCTGAGAGCCAAAATGGGGCGATGTCATGCTCTGATATGGTTGCGCTTGCCTCTCCCATATATACAATGTTCTGCCCCAGTCGTGAGACTTGAGCAGAAGCATTGAGTGTTGACACCAAGAGTATTATGAATAGCAGTCGATACATTGTGTATGGCTTTTTATTTTGCAAAACTGATGGCTCTGGTTTCGCGTATTACAGTAATCTTGACCTGTCCTGGATATGTCATTTCGTCTTGGATTTTCTTCGCGATGTCGTTGCTGAGTATTTCTGTTTCGGCATCAGTAATTTTGTCGGCCCCGACTATAACGCGCAGTTCGCGTCCGGCCTGTATGGCGTATGTCTTTGTAACTCCAGGGTAGCTGAGGGCTAGCTGTTCAAGGTCGTGCAGACGTTTTATGTAGGCTTCTACGATTTCGCGTCGTGCTCCTGGTCTTGCTCCCGAAATGGCATCGCATACCTGTACGATTGGTGCGAGCAAGGTTGTCATTTCCATTTCGTCGTGGTGTGCTCCGATGGCGTTTACGATGTCTGGCTTTTCTTTGCATTGCTCGGCCAGTTTGGCACCGTAGAGTGCATGTGGGGTCTCTGGGTCTTCATCAGGCACTTTGCCTATATCGTGGAGCAGTCCGGCTCGTCGTGCTTTCTTTGGGTTGAGTCCGAGTTCTGCTGCCATCACTGCACAGAGGTTGGCTGTCTCGCGTGCGTGTTGCAGGAGGTTTTGTCCGTAGGATGAACGGTATTTCATCTTTCCGATGATTCGAATGAGGTCGGGGTGCAGGCCGTGGATACCCATGTCGATTGCGGTACGCTTGCCTGTCTCGATGATTTCCTCTTCGATTTGTTTTGTTACTTTGTTTACTACTTCTTCTATTCGTGCAGGGTGTATGCGCCCGTCGGCCACGAGTTGGTGTAGTGCCAGCCTGCAAATCTCGCGCCGCACTGGGTCGAATGCACTGATTACGATTGCTTCGGGTGTGTCATCTACCACGAGTTCTGTTCCTGTAGCGGACTCGAGTGCCCGTATGTTTCGGCCTTCGCGGCCTATTACGCGTCCTTTGATTTCGTCGTTTTCGAGGTGGAACACGCTCACTGAGTTTTCAACGGCTGTTTCGGTGGCCACACGTTGTATGCTTTGTATTACTATTCGTTTGGCCTCTTTGTTGGCTGTCATCTTGGCATCGTCGATGATTTCGTTGATGTATTGCTGTGCTTGTGTGCGTGCTTCGGCTTTCATGCTTTCCATGAGGTGTTCTTTTGCTTCGTCGGCCGATAGTCCGCTGATGGCTTCGAGTCGGGTTCGTTCTTGTGACTGCAGTTCCTCAAGCTCGGTGCGTTTACGGTCGTTGTTGGCTATTTTTGCTTCGAGGCTTTGTGTGAGGTTTTCGCATTCTTGTTTTTTGCGTTGCAGTTCTTCGTGGCGTTGGTTGAGTGATATTTCGCGTTGTCTGAGTTTGTTTTCCATTTGTTGGAATTTTGTGTTACGTTGTTGTACCTCTTTTTCCAACTCTGCTTTCTTGTTGAGGAACTTTTCTTTTACTTCGAGCAGTTTTTTGTTTTTGATGGCTTCGGCTTCTTTCCTTGCATTTTCTACCGATTGGTTGTATGCTTGCTTGATTACATATCTGTACAATACATATCCTATCAGTGCTCCTGCGACAAGTCCTGCCACTGCTGCAATTATGATTGCTGTCATGATGTTTTTATGTTGTTAAGGGTTATTACTAATAGCGCACAATCTCGGCTTGCCTTTGTTGTGGTTTGGCTTGCCGCTATCGTGCGCGAAAATTCGTTATGTTTGCCGGTGTGTTTTGTTTACGCCGTTTGCTGTAGTGTGTTGTGATTGTGTTGACTTACTTGTGTATGAGTGGCCTGATTTCGGTTTCGAGGTCTCTCAGTATGTCAAGAATGGGCGTTGCGTCGCTTTTGGTTTCTGCTGTGATGGCTCTGATTTCGGAGTTGAGCATTACCATTGCATAGTAGTAGAGTTCGTTTGGTACTTTCTTGTATTTTTCCCTTACTGCTATGAGTTGTTGGTTGACATTGCTCGCAGCTTTTCTCACCGTTGCTTCCTGCTCGGTGCTGGATATTGTCATGGGTAGTGACAGTTGTGCTATTGGCACGTGTATTGTGAGCTTTTGTCCGTCCATTTATTGTATATCACTCTCTGTGTTGTTGTTCGTCACTCCTTCGTTTGTGATGAGTGCGATACACTTGTTGATTTCGCGCACTAGCCTTGTGATGCGTTGTCGGGTGACTTTGATGTCGCCGTCGCTTATTTCCATCATTTTGGCTGTTTTCAGTGTTTCATAGTTGCGCTTGCATGTGTCGAGTTGTTGTTGCAGTGTCGCTATCTCAGTCTGTTGTTGTGTTATAGCGTTGCTGAGTTGTTGGTTTGTGGCTTGCAGGGTGTTGTATTGTAGTATGAGTTGTCTTACCCTGGCCTCGAACTGGCGTATTTGTTTTTTCTCTTCGTCGGTCATGTGTGTGTTTAGCGCACTATGTGTTGTATGTTGGTTTCCTTTCGGAGTTTATTTTTTGAGTTTGCTTTCTGCTTTGTCGAGTTCGTCTTGTGATGGTTTTGGTTCTTTCTTTGCCAATGTTATGATGTTATAGACGTATTCGTTTGTCCATTGCTCTGAGAATCCGAGTGTCTGTTGGTATTTTCTTATGGCGAATGCCGCTTTGCGTTCGCCGTCGTCGTTCCAGTCGGCGCGGGTGAATATGTCGTTCACTGTTTTTTCCACCATTACCTTGAGTGCTTTCTTGAGGAATGCAGGTATTCGGAATTTCCACTTCATGAGGTTTCCCACCAGCATCATGAGGTCCTGTGTGTATCCTTGGAACAGATACATGTATTTAGGTATGTCGTTTTGTGTGCGGCAGTTTTTCTTGATGCTTTGGTCTATTTCCTTGAAGAATGTGTCGCTAATGCCGTAGAGGTCTTTCAGCATTTTCTGGCAGGCTTTTTTTTCGCCTATTCCCAGTTTGTTGTTCACTGTTGCCACGTGCAGTGTGCGCTTGAATGCGGCCATGTCGGGCAGGGCTGCGAGGCTGGATATTCCGAGTTGTGCTGCCAGTGAGCTTTGGAAATAGACTCTGATGAGGGTCATGAAGTCTTCCATTCCGCCTACATTGGCTTTGTCTTTCTTGAAAATATCGAATAGTCTCATTCTTGTCTATGTGTATATGTGTTGGTATATTTTGTGCAAAGGTAATAAATAATTGTCAACCTACAATTGATAAATGTTAATTATTTGCGGTTTGATGTGTTTTTTTATGATTTATTTGCAAAAATATGGCATTCACAGATTGCCAAACGCTAAATAATCTTTATCTTTGCACATCGAAAATGATGTATAAGCAGATATGGATGTAATAAATCTGTCGGACGGGGACTCTGTTCTCAGCCGGTATTTGTCTGAATTGCGCAATGTGCGTATTCAGTCTGACCGTGGCAAATTCCGCAATAATCTGGTTCGTATCGGGCGTGTCATGGCTTACGAGGTGAGCCGTCGGCTTGGTTACAGCGAGAAGTTGGTTACGACTCCGTTGGGGGTTGCTCCCACCCGTACGTTTGACAATCAGATTGTCCTGGGCACGATTTTCCGTGCAGGGCTTCCGTTCCATCAGGGTTTTCTCGATGTGTTTGACGGTGCGGACAATGCATTCGTGTCGGCTTATCGTTATTATAAGGACAAGGAGTGTGAGGATGTGGGCATCAAGATTGAGTATATAGCATCGCCCGACCTCACGGGCAGGACTCTCGTCATTGCCGACCCTATGCTGGCCACAGGTGGAAGTATGGAGCTGAGCTATGAGGCTTTTGCCACCAAGGGTATTCCGTCGGAGGTACACCTGTGTTGTGTCATTGCCGCACGCAAGGGTGTGGAGTATCTTAGTCGTGTTTTCGGAGGACGCGACAATATGACGTTGTGGTGTGCTGCCATCGACCCTGAACTCAACGAGCATGCTTATATCGTGCCGGGATTGGGCGATGCCGGTGATTTGGCCTACGGCGAGAAAATCTGACCGCCTGCATTCTTCTGAATTTATTATAAGGTGTGATTACATTTTTATGCAAGTATATCCGAATATATGAAAACAGATTCCGACAGTTACCCCGCGACGTGCTTAGGGGTATTCAGCTATTTTAGTTTTTTTGCAATAATGTACAGGTCCCGGTTTGACAGGAAGGAGGTATCATGGAACTCATGATAATCTACATGCTGGTGGCCCTTCTTGTATCGGGTTTGTGTTCTGTGCTTGAGGCAACGCTCATGTCAACACCTATGCCTTTCATCACATCGCTTGAGTCTCAGGGTGTGAAGGGTTCGGCGTTGCTCAAGAAGTATAAGCATAATATCGACCGCCCGATTTCGGCCATTTTGGTGTTAAACACGATAGCCAATACCGTGGGTGCGTCGCTTGTGGGTTCACAGGCAGCCAGTGTTGCCCGCGAGCTCAACTATCCGCACGATACGGTCATTGGTGTGGTGTCGGCTCTCTTCACCCTGCTCATTCTCATCTGTTCAGAAATTATACCGAAAACCATTGGCTCAACCTATTGGCGCAGGCTGGCTATTCCGGCATCTAAGGTGATACACCTGCTGGTGGTTGTGACGTTCCCTGTGGTTTATTGCCTGGAGCGAATCACTCACCTTATTTCGGGTCGTTCCACACAAGTGTCGGTCAGCCGCGAAGAAGTGTCGGCCATGGTGACGGTAGGGGCCGAGGAGGGTGTGCTTGAGAAGAAAGAGAACCGTATGATTCAGAATCTCCTGAAGCTCGACGAAATCACGGCACACGAGATAATGACTCCGAGCGTAGTGGTATCGATGGCCGACAGTTCGATGACACTGAAGGAGTTTTATCGTAACGAGGAATTCTCAAATTACTCGCGCATCCCTATTTACGACGATGACAACAGCGACTACATTACCGGTTATGTCCTGCGTCAGACAATACTCGAACGTCTGGCCGAAGACAAATTCGGCATACACCTTAAAGAACTGGCACGTCCTATACTCTCGTTTACCGAGGAAGAGCCTGTGGCCAATATCTGGGAAAAACTGCTCGAGAAGAAAGAACACATATCAATCATTATCGACGAATACGGCAGCCTGCGAGGCATCGTGACCCTCGAAGACGTGATTGAGACGATGCTCGGTTTCGAGATAGTTGACGAGAAGGACGAGGTAGTGGATATGCAGGAGTATGCTAAGGCACAATGGAAGAAAATGCAGAAGAAGCAGGTGCGCCAACGGCCATCGGGCAACCGCTCGGTGTGAGTACGCACTCTCGGCCCTGCGACTGCGCACTCTCGGCCCTGCGACTGCGCACTCTCGACCCCGCGAGTGCGCACTCCCAAAACCTGACGTAACATCTCACCACATATGAACCCGCAATACAAAGCATGAAAGGAATCTCGTTAAACACACACATGGCGCTCGAAAGGGAGCACCATCGACAGAATCGCGACATACGCCGGCACAGACTCTCACGACTGTACTGGGAGTGTACCGTACGCTGCAATCAGTCGTGCCGTCATTGCGGAAGCCGTTGCCGTGTGATAGACGGGGTGAACGACATGCCGCTCGGCGATTTCCTTACCATGCTTTCGGGCGTCATGTTGCAGCAGGAGCCGGCCGACATCTTTGTCGTACTTGCAGGCGGAGAACCGCTCATGCGTCCCGACATCGTGGAGTGTGGCCGGCGCATCGGTGAAATGGGCTTCCCGTGGGGCATAGAGACCAACGGAACACTGCTGAGTGCCGACCTGCTCGCCAAGTTGCGTGCCGCAGGTTTGCGCTCGGTGCTGATACGACTCGACGGTCCCGAACACGAGCATAACTGGCTGCACAACTCGCCCGACGCATTTGCACACACCATGCAAGCACTCAAGGCGGCATGTGCAGAAGAGGAACTCGAGGTCGAAGTCGAGACCTGTGTCAACCAGCGAAACTTCGATTATCTGCAACCATTCTACGTACAACTGCAAACTCTGCATATTGATCGCTGGACAATATCGACCGTCACACCATCGGGGCTGACCGCCGACAACAAGGAGATGCAACTCGACAGCTATCAGCTGCGCCTGCTCATGCAATTCATCACCGACATCAGACAGAGGGCCGCATCGGCCGACGACGAGGCAGGGATGAAGGTCGGATTCTCATGCGAGGGATTTGTAGGAAAATATGAAGGCAAGGTGCGCGACGGCTTTTTCACATGTCAGGCAGGTATATCCAAGGGCGGGGTGAACATAGCAGGCGAAATAGGTGGTTGTCTCAACATACGCCATAACTACTCGCAAGGTAATATTTACGAGGGTGACGAATTCATGGATGTGTGGAACACATGCTTTGCCGAATACCGCAACCACCGGTGGATGCGGACCGGGGTATGCACACATTGCAAGGCATTCCGCTACTGCCGTGGCAACGGACTCCATCTGCGCGACACGAAAGGCAACCTCATGTTGTGCCATTATTATCGGCTGTAAGCACAATGACATCAACGGTCTTGTCGGTCACCTTGTGAAGTTCGGAACTGCGGCGACCGACAACCCATAATATATCGCGGTCGTCACATACCAACAGCTGTTCTTCTTTCTCTATTCTGTTTAGTTTCAAGTCGGTAAGGAAATCGCTTATCAGCTTGCTGCCTTTCATGCCATACGGATGGAAACGGTCGCCCTGCTGTGGGCGGCGAACTATAATCGGTCCGTGAACCTTTGCGCGGTCAATATAGGCGTAGTTGGAATCGTGGCTTATCGACAGATGTCTGCTGTCAATTATCTCCATTTCTATGTCCTTGCATTGTTCTATAGGTATAGGTTCCGTTGACAAATCGGCATGAATCGGAGCAACCACAATGTCGGTGCGGCCTGTCACCACACGGTGTGTAGCTGATGCAAAGACTGTACCCACCCGGCCCTCGCGCAACATGTCGGTCAGTTGTGTACGGTTAAATCCGCATGGCGAAAGCAGGTGGTGGAGTAGTGCGATAGGCGACGGACAGCCAGCCAGCCGCTCGCGGTTGATACGAAGGCTTGCCGATTGACTGTCGGTGACGGTGCATTGTGCCGCATAGTAATCGATGGCTGCGTCATACATCTTGCGTGCCTCGTGCAGGTTTTCTATTGTCGTGGCAAGATTGTCGTCGGCACCTGTGTTGATGTTACGCAGCAGCGGCATCACCTCGAGGCGTACCTTGTTGCGGCTGTAGAGGGTGGCAAGATTGGTGCTGTCGGTCACAAAGCCTTGTCCCATACCGGCCAGACACTCCTCAATCTCATGCCTGCTCACACACAGTAGCGGGCGCACAATGTGCCCGTTGCGTGGCTGAATGCCCGACAATCCCTTGATGCCTGTGCCCCTCACCGCGTTCAGGATGACCGTTTCGATGTTGTCGTCGCGGTGATGTGCCACGGCAATGCAGTCAAGACCCAATGTAGTGAGCAATTGTTCGAAATAGTTGTAGCGCAATTCGCGTGCAGCCATCTCGATGCTCTGCCCATTGGTGCGGGCATAGCTGGTGGTGTCGAAGGTCGTGACGTGTAACGGTACCGACAGGCCGTTACACAGTTGGCGTACAAACTGTTCGTCGCGCATGCTCTCATCGCCTCGCAGGCGGAAGTTGCAATGTGCTGCATGAACGGTGTAGCCCCCAGCCAACAGCAAACGAAGTAGAAACACCGAATCGGCACCGCCGCTCAAGGCAACAAGCACTCGCGAATCGGAATGCAGAAGCCCGTTGTCAGATATGTACTGGTTTATACGATGGATTATTGGTGATGTATTTGACATGTGATGGCAGATATTGATGTGCAAAATTAAGAATTAATTTGCAAACACAGTCCGGACAATATGAAAATATCGGTTGCAGGGCACTTTTTTGAAACCAAAACCGATGTTATGTAAATAAAAATGACTATATTCGCAGCCAAACAATCAGTCACGGTATTTGTGTCATGAAACGACTTGTAATAACGATTATATGCCTTATCTTAGCCAGTACCCTGTCGGCACAGACCGGCAAAAACATCTTGCCCGTGCAGGAGAAGGTGTATCTGCATATCGACAATAACTGCTATTTCCTTGGTGATACCGTCTGGTATAAGGCATACGTGGTGCTTGCCGACGATAACACCCCTGAGCCGCTGAGCAGGATACTGTATGTGGAACTGCTGAACGAACAGGGGTACCTTATTGAGCGTCAGCAACTGGTGGTTGACCGCCAGGGACAGGCCGACGGATGCCTCGCAATCGACGACAGCTTGTTTGCAGGATATTACGAAGTGCGTGCCTATACAAAGTGGATGATGAACTTCGGGTTCGACCATATACCATCGTGGATCAGCGCACCCTGGGCAAATACATACCCTCCATCGGCCATGACAGCAGTTGACAAATCTTCGGTAAACGGCAATGGCGCAGGTGTCTATTATTCAGGTACAAATAATTATGCCTATAAGTATGCCAAGTCAGAACCAGTTTATACACGCGGAGGCGAGGTGCCATTTAATGATATCTCCTTTTATGATATAGACGAATACGAGAACGGCACAGTGATAAACCGTGATGTACCTCGTCTGAACTACCGCCACTATTCCAACTTGTTTTCGAGAGTAATTCCAGTCTTCGTGCGTCCCGATAAGCCCGAACAGTATCGTCAGCGTGTGATGCCGGTAAAGATAACGATGGGCGACTACACTGTGGAATGGAACTCACCCGAATTCGATGTAAAGTTCTATCCCGAGGGCGGAAGCTTGCTGGCAGGTCACCGTTGCCTCGTGGCCTGGGAAGCAATGAACCAGCAGCTGGAACGCCTGAATGTGACGGGTGTGCTGCTCGAAGACGGTCAGCCGATTGACACAATACGGCCAATTCATGCAGGTCGCGGACGATTTTACGTCAATGTGCGGCAAGGCAGGAAATATGCCGCGCAGTTTACGTTTGGCGATAATCAGTTTAGGTTCGACCTGCCAAAAGCCGAGGCCGAAGGGGTGAACATGCATGTGGCTCAAGATGACAACACGGTGACGATACGTGTGGCACGCGAGTTTGAGACACCGAAACTGCTCATCGCATCGGTCTATTGCCGCGGAAAGAAAGTAGATGAGGTGAGGTCGGCCGACAAGAAGACAATGGTGTTTGATATCGATAAGGTGGATCTGCCCGAAGGAGTGAACCAAGTGGTGGTACACGACACGGTGGGAAACGTATATGCCGACCGTCTTTTCTTCGTAAACAAGTGCTACGAATCGCAAGCCCATGTAGCAGTGTTGGGCATACCAAACCGTGCATACAAACCACTCGAGCACATACGCCTCAACCTGTTGGCCACCGATGCAAAACGGCGGCCGCTGAGAGGGGAGACATTCTCGGTGGCGGTGCGCGATGCCGACCAGCTCGAACCTTCGTTCGCTACCGGAAACGTGATGACCAATCTGCTGCTCGAATCCGAGATTAGAGGATTTGTGGAGACTCCCGACTTCTACTTCGAGGCCGACGACTCCCTACACCGGCTAGCGCTCGACCTGCTACTCATGGTACAGGGCTGGCGACGCTACGACTGGAGGGCCGTGGAACACCCCGAAACGGCCGAGATGGATTTCCTGCCCGAACAGAAAACCACGATACAAGGAGATGTGATGCCGCTGAGAATAAACCTGTTCGGAAAAAAAGACAAGCCGATAGAGATTTACTGCTCAATCCTCAACATGAACGACAACCTGAAGAAAGGCGACTATTACAGATTCAAGGGAACCACGTTGGCCGACTCGCTGGGACGATTCTCGTTTGCATACGACCCCTTCTACGGTGATGTACATCTCACACTCAGAGCCAGATACCAATCAGACCATAACGACGACGACGGTATATTCAACCACGACCCGAAGATATTTCTGCGTAAGCAGTATTTCTTTCCACAGACAATGAAAGCTTATTCATGGTATGAAACACATCAGCCCGATACCATAAAAGACAAGAAACTGACGTGGGAGGAGTTCCAGCAGGACATATATGCGTCGGAATGGATCCCAACTGTGCAAATCAAGGCCCAACGACGTGCACATGCTATGCGTCAGCTCAACCGACCGGTCATCAGACTCGACTTCCTCGACTTCATAAACAATGTGTGGGACCAGGGCTTCTACAACCAGTTTTTCTTGATGAACGGTACAGATTATCCATTTGTTGACAGCACAGGATTGTCCTACCAATTGTTTCTCGACAGTTATGTACGTATGCTATACCATCCGTCGTTCAAGAATCACGAGGCACATGTGTTCCACATCAACTGGAGTTCCGACGAATATTTCAGACGCATAAAAAATATATCGTTCGTACCAGTAATCGACAAGATTGAGGTTGTGAGCGATGCTCCGAGGCGACCTACGGTGTGGGAGCATTACCACGAAGACCGGTGGGGCGGTGAAATGGGATACAGTGTTGGATTTGAATCATATATCAACCTCGTTACATACCCCGACAGCATACGCCGAACTATAAACGGACGTGAGTATAACTTCATGGGTTTTGCTGAGCCGGCGGAATTCTACAACCCCGACTACAGCCATGCTTCGATGCCCGACGTGAAAGACTACCGCAGGACTCTGTACTGGAATCCCAACGTCAGGACCGACAATCAGGGGCAGGCATCAATCGATTTCTATAACAACTCAGAGTGTACAACCATCGACGTATCGGCCGAGGGTGTGACAAAATATGGGCAGTATATAGTAGGGGAGTGAGCCTAAAGCAGAGTCCTTCCATGTCGGCAGACCCGTGTCTCGGAGACAACGGCACCGATTCCTTCAGTCAGATGGTACAGATCTTCAGAGCCACCAGTGCAGATTTTTTCGCAAGAATAAAGGAGAATACACGTTTTTTTCGCAGAAATATTGAAAATAATTGCAAAAAGAGAGTGCCGGAATGAAAAAAATGCTTAACTTTGCAGCCGCAATCAGAAACGACATAGCACCGGCAAACGGAAACGATCGGTAGCAACAAAACAAAATGGTCGGTTGGATGAGAGGCTTAGTCAACGGTCTGCAAAACCGTGTACACCCGTTCGAATCGGGTACCGACCTCGCAACAGGAGGGTGTGTCAAAAAATGGACACATTCTCTCTCTTTTTACAAAGCCCAGGCTTTCTCAAGCCAGGGCTTTGTTCTATCCTTCATGTTTAATCAGTGTTCCTTAATCCCTGTGTATCATTCGTGTTTCAACCACGAATATCACAAGCAATAACAATCAGTGATTTCGTAAGCTTGATAATTGACGTCTCAGAACTGGATATCGATGTCGGTGCTGTTGGAATCGACTTCAGTTGCCGCGGCAGGCACGTCGCTAACAGAACCACCAGCAACATCGATTGCATTGCGCAGGGCCGTTATGAATTTATCGAAGTCTTCTTTATACAAGAATAGCTTGTGTTTCTCATAACTCACTTGCAGATTGTCTTCCTCGCCCGAAACGATTTTCTTACTCTCGGTGATAGCTACATAACGGTCGCCGTTGCGGCTTTGCTTCACGTCGAAATAGTAGATTCGCTTGCCCGCTTTTACACTCTCAGAGAACACGAGTTCTTTGTCTGTTTGCATCATCATTTATCACGTTTTTTGAGGGTTGATAATAAATTCGTGTGCAAATATGTCCTTTTTTTTTGGGATATGCAAGAAATGTGAGATATTTTTTATAATTTTGCACCACGAAATCAAAAAAAGTGTTTTTTGTCATGATAAATCGTACACTGATTAGGATAAAGATAGTACAACTACTATATGCATATTACCAAACAGGAAACAGGTTTGTAGAGACAGCAGAAAAGGAGCTGCTTTTTAGTCTTTCAAAAGCATACGAACTATACAACTCATTGTTGTTGTTGATGGTAGATATCACACGTATGGCCGACGAGATAATTAACGACCAAGAAGAACGTAACAGGGTGGCACACATCGACACCGTTATAAGCCACAGGTTCATAGATAATAAATTTATAGCACAACTGGCTTCGAATAATCAGCTGATGACCTATGTAGATGCCAACAAACTGTCGTGGAGCGATGAACGAGAGATGCTGAAGAAACTCTACGCAGTCATAACCGAGTCTGACTACTATGCAGAATACATGATGCGCGAAACAGTGACCTATGCTGACGACCGCGAACTGTGGCGCAAGATTTACAAAAACATCATCATGAAATACGATGGTATAGACGAAACTCTGGAAGACCGCTCTATTTACTGGAACGATGATAAGGAGACGGTTGATACATTTGTATTAAAGACAATTAAACGATTTGATGAAGCCAATGGCGACGAGCAGGAGCTGATGAGCGACTTCAAAGACAATGAAGACCGCGAATTTGCCACCACTCTGATGCACAAAGCAATAAGCAACGACCAGTATTATCAGTCGCTGATAAGCCAAAGCACACGCAACTGGGAATTTGACCGTCTGGCATATATGGACGTGGTAATTATGCAGATAGCACTCGCAGAGATGCTCTCATTCCCCGAGATACCAGTGTCGGTCACTATAAACGAATATGTGGAACTGGCGAAATGCTACAGTACACCAAAAAGCCATATCTACATCAATGGAATTCTTGACAACGTAGCCAAGCGACTCATAAGCGAGCATAAACTCATTAAAAAGATATAAACGAAACTAAAATTAACACAAAACAATAAAATTATGCCATTCAATCTATTAGATGCCGCACCGGCAGCAGGTGCACCAGGTATGGACTACACCATGATTATCATGCTCGTGGCAATGTTTGCCATCCTGTATTTCTTTATGATACGTCCACAGCAGAAAAAACAAAAAGAGATTCAGAAGTTTCGCAACAGCCTCACAGTCGGAACAAGAGTAATAACAGCTGGTGGACTCTACGGAACAGTGAAAGACCTTAACAACGGTGAAAACTACATAAGCCTAGAAATAGCCAAGGGGGTAACAATACAAATAGACCGCAACTACGTATTTGCCGACAACGACCAAGCAGCAAGGACAAAATAAGTAGGGAGACAATCACAAACCACTCTCCACATGACCGACCCTGGATTTATGCTGATACTCAGACGGATTGGCATACAAACAAAACGGCTGGGACGACTATTACGCACGACGATGTCCAATCATAACATCTTCGGGTTCTTTGTGTTCTTGTGCGTAGCTGTGGGGTTCTGGTTTTCGCAAACATTCAAGGAAAACACTACAGTCAATATCGACTACCAACTCCAACTTGTCAACGTGCCAAGCAGCTACATATTTACGTCAGATGTACCTAAGACTGTCAGCGTAACATTGTCAGGACGCGGTTTTGCATTACTACAGTATGTGATGAGGCAACCAGACAAAACCCTGCAGGTAGATTTTGCCGACCTTACTAAAATGGGAGGTATTGTGACCCTTGACAACCAGGTATGGCGCAAAATCATAACAAAACAACTGCCAGCGGGTGTGAGCTATACAGCTGTCGCACCATCGATGATAGAGATATACTACTCGATGGGCGACCATAAGCAAATTCCAGTCGTGTTCAACGGAAAGATACGCACATCCAATCAACACATACTTTGTGGACTAAACGTGAAACCGGAATACGTTGATATCTATGCACCCTCACCGCAGTTCGACACCCTGCAAGCTGCAATGACAGAGCCATTGGTGATGAATGATATAGAAGACACAATAACAATAAAGCTGGCCCTGCAAAAAGTAAAAGGTGTGAAGATGAAACCCGACTCAGTGGAAGTACAAGCTTGCGTTGACCTGTTCACAACAAAAACAGTGCGTGTGCCGATTTACACCGAAAACATACCTCCAAACAAAATCATACGCACTTTCCCCCTGATGGCCGACGTCACGTTTAAGGTGAGTGCAACGATGTTCAACACAGTCCTGCCCGAAGATTTCATCGTAGTGGTTGATTACAATTCGATACATCAGGGAGATACAAAATGCCGTCTGCAAATACGCGAAACACCCGACGGAATATACAATGCAAAAGTCAATCCGGCAATGATAGACTTTGTGATAGAACAAGAATAGATAATAAACAATAAACCAGAGAGAATAGTAACAAAAAGATAATTAACCAATAGTTTCATAGCAACCAGAAAAAACATGAAGATAGGAATTACAGGTGGAATTGGATGTGGCAAGACATACGTCTGCGGCATCCTTCGCAAACAAGGCTTTCCTGTATATAACTGTGACGACCGTGCCAAGCGACTCATGAAAGAAGACGAAGGAATAAAGTCTGCACTTACAGAACTTGTGGGTCCCGAATTATATAATGAGGATGGCGAACTCAACAAGCCTGTTATGGCCGCATACATATATGCAAGCAAGGAAAACAGGGAAAAAGTCAATGCATTGGTACACCCTAGAGTAAAAGCAGATTTTAACATGTGGTGCAATTTCCAAGACTCTGAAGTTATGTTTATGGAGAGCGCACTGCTATACGAATCAGGATTTGAAACCGAGGTTGACAAAGTGATATACATATATGCAGCCGATGAAGTACGAATACATCGAATAATCCAGCGTGACAGAATAAACCGAACGGAAGCATACACGCGAATGAAATCACAACTGCCGGAAGTCGTGAAGATGAAACGAGCTGACTATTGCATCATCAACAACGGCTCAAACAACGTCTTGAAACAACTACAGGACATAAAAATCTGAACGTTTTCGTTAAGCCAGAAGAGCAAAGTGCTTGCATTTTGCCTTGGCGAGAAAACGTCTGAATTTATTCGAACGTTTTCGTTAAGCCAGAAGAGCAAAGTGCTTGCATTTTGCCTTGGCGAGACCTGACGAACGCAGCATGGGCAGATTGGAGTTTACTCCGACTATGCCATGCAAGGAGGAAGAAGACGAAGTCAAAATGTGGGATGAAATCCAACAAAAGAACAAAGTATTCAATACAAAGAATTTTTAATCTATGGTAAAAGAGATTTTAGCCATTTCAGGCAAACCCGGACTCTATAAACTGGTGAGTCGTGGGAAGAACATGTTGATAGTCGAGACACTCGACGAGCAGAGGAAGCGGATGCCAGCTTATGCCTCCGACAGGGTAGTGTCGGTTGCTGACATCTCAATTTATACCGACGACGGTGAAGACACGCCACTTACGAAGGTGTTCGACTCAATAAAAACCATATATGAAGGAAAGCTGGTTGACATAAATCACAAGAAAGCAGAAAACGATGAAATCATTGCATTCTTTGCAAAAGTGTTGCCAAATTACGACACCGACCGCGTTCGTGTGAGCGACATGCGCAAGGTAATAGCATGGTACAATATACTTACTGCAGCTGGAGAAACCAACTTCATCGAGGAGACAGAGGCCGACACCAAGACCGATACAGAAGCAAACGATGAATCTAAGGCCGAATAAACCGATTGTTCTATTGTGGTATTATGACCATTGACGAGATTGTCGAAGCACGCAAGCAAGGGCGTACAAGCGAGGCATACGAAGCCATACGTGGAATATATGCCACAGATAAGAGCATGAGAGTCAAGGCTGTGTTGTTCTGGACAGCGCTTGACATGCTCAACAAATTGCTTGATAACAATAAGACAGACGAGGCGGAGCCAATTTATAAAGCTCTGCTTCGTCTGCTTTATTCCATGAGCGGTTCAAACATTGAACGGGAACAAGAGGCATTATCAAAAGCCGGGAAAAGATTGCATCCGGAAATTCAGACATGCCGTGCGTTGGAAACTGAACGTCTCGGACGGTGGGGAGAATGCGTTGCTGCCGATTATCTGCGCAAAAAAGGTTATCACATTATTGCCCACGACTGGAAATCGGGACATAGGGATATCGACCTTGTGGCGATGGATGGCGCATTGATGGTTTTTGTTGAGGTAAAGACTCGAACCAGACGTTTGGGAACAGAACCAGAGATGTCTGTTGACCGTATGAAACTATTCAATTTGCAGCATGCAATCTTTGATTACATTCACAGGTATAATATAAACAACGAGTTCCGTTTTGACATCGTTGTCGTTATTGGAAATGATGAAACGGTGAGGGAAATCACGCATTGGAAGGATGTAAGTCTGCATGCTTGAGTTGACTCACAAATCTTATTATTGCAGTCTGCCAAACTTTGGGCTAAAGCCATTTATATCTCATTGTATCTCACTCAGTTCAAGCCAGCGCATTGATTTCTCTTCGAGTTCGTCGTTGAGTAGTGCTAGTCGTTTCGACATACTCACAATCTGTTCTACATTGGTTGTGCCATTACTGAGGGTCTGTTCTATGTCATGTTTTTCTGCTTCGAGCCGTTCGATATCGGTCTCGAGTTGTTCCATCTCACGACGTTCCTTGAATGAGAGGCGACGCTGACGGTTGGCATTCCTAAGGGTTCTGTCTTGCTTTGGCTTGGCCGCTGTGGTAATGTCGGTGGGTTTGGGTTGCAAGTTCCGCCACTCACGGTATTGTGAATAATTTCCCGGGAAATCCTGTATGTCGCCGTTACCATGAAATACAAGAATGTGATCTACAACCTTATCCATGAAATATCGGTCGTGGCTTACAATGATAAGACATCCTCGGTAGTCCTGCAGATACTCTTCCAGGATTTGTAATGTCACGATATCGAGGTCGTTGGTAGGTTCGTCGAGTATGAGGAAATTGGGCTGGCGCATCAGTACGGTACACAGATAGAGTCGCCTGCGTTCACCTCCACTGAGCTTGCTTATATAGTTGTGTTGTTCCTCGGGTGTGAAGAGAAAGTGTTGCAGAAACTGGCTTGCCGACAGTCGTTGTCCTCCACCCATATCTACGTATTCTGCTATGTCGCGAACTGCATCGATTACTTTCTGATTGTCGCGGAATGTGAGTCCTTCTTGCGAATAATATCCGAATCGGATGGTCTGTCCGATGTCATAATAGCCCGAGTCGATTGGTTCGGTACCAAGCAGTGTTTTGATGAATGTAGATTTTCCTGTTCCGTTGTTGCCCACGATACCTAGTTTCTCATAGCGTGAGAAGGTGTAGTTGAAGTTCTGTAGAATCACTTTCTCATCGAATGCCTTGTTCACGTCATTAGCTATGAAAATCTTGCTCCCGATGTATGTTCCTCCCATTTCGAGCCTTACATTACGTTCGTTGATGCGTTGTCGTGCAATTTTTTCGAGTTCGTAGAATGCTTCTTCCCGATAGCGTGCTTTATGTCCGCGGGCTTGAGGCATTCGGCGCATCCACTCAAGTTCAGTACGGTAGAGGTTGTTGGCGCGTTCTATTTCGGCAGACAGGTTTTCAATTCGCTCCTGCCGCTTTTGCAGGTAGTAGCTGTAATTGCCTCGGTAGTTATAGATGCGGTTGTCTTCAATCTCGATGATTGACGAACAAATACGGTCGAGAAAATATCGGTCGTGTGTCACCATGAAGATGCTCATGGTGGTGCGGCTGAGATAGTTTTCGAGCCATTCTATCATCTCGAGGTCGAGGTGGTTGGTCGGTTCGTCGAGAATGAGCAGATTCGGTTCGGAAGCTAATACCTTGGCAAGTGCAACACGTTTCACTTGTCCGCCGCTCATGGTACCCACAAGTTGGCTGGTATCTGTAACTTTCAGTTGGGTGAGTAAGCGTGATGCACGGAGTTCCAGTTGTTCAGGTCTGTCTATATTCTTTGTGTCTCCTGCCACTGCCTGCAAGGCCGTGAGGCTGTTATCGAATGTAGGTGTTTGTGGCAGATAGCCTATACTCAGGTTGTTGCGCAGTATGATACGCCCCGAGTCATAGCCTTCTGCGCCTGCGAGTATGGATAGCAGCGTGGATTTTCCCATCCCGTTTTTTGCGATGAGTCCCACGTGTTCTCGTTCGTTTATTGTAAATGTGACATCGTGGAACAGCACTCTGCTGCCTATTCGTTTGCAGAGCTGCTGCACATCCATGTATGGTTGAGGCGTCGGCATTGTTTGTTTGATGTTTACTAATTATGAAAAAGGGCTTGCATGGTTGTAGCAAGCCCTAAACGTAGTGTACTATTTAATGCTTACGTAAAACATGTGCTTAATAATCAATCGTTATGGATACAATCCTGAAATGACCTGTCTGGGCATTCCTGGTTAACACACCAGATGTTGCATTAAGAGTCCATATGTGATCATTATAGTCGTATGTACCAACGCTTACGACTGAATTTTCAGCTGTAGGGTAGTATGAATTACCATTGTAGTCTTCACCATATACAATCGTTACATTTTTGATTGTCTTGTCTGAAGATATGGTGAGAGTATTACCACCATACATACGCATGGCTGTACCTGCATTATAATACTTAGGTGTAGTGGAGCCTTCGCCTTTGCTAAATACTAATGTGGCATCACCAACCTTAATTGCTTTGTCATTAAGGTCTTGTGCATTATCATATCCCATAGCAGAGAATGTGATTGTATTGCCTTCAACGGTTGAAGTGTTGTCATCGTTGCCACTCGTATTATCATCATTTCCAGGGTTATCACTTGGAGAGGTTTCTCCATTCAGACTATACAGATATGCTTTTCCAGTAACAGTCTCTGGGGTGTTGCCTCTGAAGTTAACGACCTTTCCGCATACAATGACATCGTCACCAACTTTAAGTAATGTACCACTGCTGTACTTTGTATTGCCAAGGTATAGTGCGCGATAAACTTGGAATTGATTGGCTGTTGTGCCATCGTCGCTGATGTAGAATGTGGCATTTCCATATTGTGTGCCGTATTGTTCTGTTATTGAAACAACTTTACCTTTTATATATACATTCTCAGATGATTCAACATCACTACCTAATGAATTGATATAATTGATTGCTGCAACACAGTTGAAAGGGTCTTCAAGTGTACCTGTACCAGTTGCTTCTCCTTCAATAACTGAAGGCTCGTCAGGTTGCTGCTCACCTGCCACACCTCTTTGCACCCTAAAGTTTTTTACCTCCCATGTGCTTGAATAAGAATCGTGGGCAGTGTGTTTGAGTGCAAGATAAACAGTTTTACCGATGTAACTCTCTGGTATCTGAACTTCTTGTTCAACAAATGTGAAGCTGCCACCGACACCGTTAAATGAAATAGGGATCTCTGTCCAGGTCGCAGTTGTTACGTCGTTGGCGTAATCACTGCTAATAAGCAATTTGTGGTCTTCTGCAATAGTCTGCTTCTCATAATTGATGGCTTGGCTAAAGCTCACATAAGCAGAATCAACATCTTCCAGGTGAACAGCCGGGCTGACAAGATAGGTCTCACCTGCTTGATTTTCTTTTACTCCGTTGCCATCAAAATCTTGATAGCCTGTGATGACAGCACTGCTATAGTCATTTTTCCATTGAAGTGTTCCACTTGCTGACTTTGAATTGAATTTGCCAAGCGAAGAGGCAAATGTCTCGTTTAACAGGGTACTTGTAGTTCCTGTTGTGTTGAGTACGTATGGCTCGGGTACGTCTTCGCACGCGGTGAATGCGAAGATGGCTGCAATGGTACTCAGTAATGATAGTATTCGTTTCATATTGTTTTATGTTTATTTGTTTAGTCTTCGATTATTTGCATGTCGTTTACTGAGCGGAGTTGCAGTTGCCATCCGCTGTAGTAGGAGAGTACTCCCGTGAGACGCACTTTTTTCTTTGGCATCTTGAGGAATGCCACTTCGTTTTGTGTGCTGGTGCGTACGGTGATGGTGGTTGAGCCTATCTTGAAGTTGCGGTCAACTCCCATACCGGCATCTTTCAGTTCGTCTGGGGCGAGTATGGTCTCGTCGTCGCCTTCGGTAAATGTGCCCTCGACGGTGACGAGCATCGGTGAGTTCTGATAGTTTTGGTATTTTGAGTTGGTGAGCAGGTTGTCGCCTGCGTTCAGGACGGCTGGTTGTATCTTGTCGGCATAGTCTTTAGGTGCTCCTACGAGGTAGATGTGTGTCTTGCAAAGTTCGAACAGCATAGGGCCCAGACGGAGGTTGTTGCTGCTTGTGATGTATGGTTGGCCAATCTTTGGCAGCTTTGAGTAGCATCCGATGTATAGTCCTTTGAGGTTGATGCGTACCATCTGTCCCATTTGGAAGTATGGTGTGAGGTATGTGCTCTTGATGGCGAGTACTATACAGTTTGTTGGGTCGATTTTGTATCCGTTGGTCTGTGCAAGAACGAGTGTCTGGTAGAGGTTGCCTCCTTCGTCGTTGGCTACGACCACACCTTCGATGATGATGTCGTCTTCAACGAGGTTGAATGCGTTGGTTTGTGCGAAAAGGCTCGAGAATGTGTTTTTGAATTCGCTTATTGTTGTTGTCGGCCCGCCTATTGATGTCTTGCTGGTTACAAGGTAGTCTTCTACATCGGGTGTGTCGTTGTCGTCCATACACGCTGTGAGCATCATGCTTCCAAGTATCATGAGCAGGGAGCCGAATGTCAGTATGTTGTGTTTCATATCTCTTCTGTTTATTTAGAATCTGTAGTTCACGTTGAGGAATGCGTTGAACGCATTGGCATAGTAGTATTTTGCGTTGCGCGAGAATTTATATGCTCGTGCTACTCCTGTGCTGTAGAGGTCGTCGCGGTTTTGTTCGAAGCCGCCTGTGCGCAGGTTGCGGTTGTTGGTGATGTTCTGTAGCGAGAGGTTGATGCTTATGGCGCGTCCTTGTTTCAGGCGTATGAAGCGTCCGATTGATGCGTCGAGCATGAAGCCACCGTTGTATTTCTCGAGGTGTGGGCTGTATGCTGCGACTTGTCGTCCGTTGGTGTCAAACAGTATTCCACCTTCTTCGTTCAGTATCTGCTGGCCGTTGCGTTCGGTGTCGTCCTCTATATCGAATACAGGGCGGCCGTTGTCTTCGCCTGTGGCTGTGTAGTTGGTGAGTATGTTGCTCAGGCGCCGATATGCTGAGTAGCCTACATATACGCGGTTGTAGTAGTTGAGGTTCATCTCGAGGAACCATCCGTTGATGTTGTAGTTGGCTCCGAGGCTGAGGGCAGTGAGTGGTGTGCTGCCTACTTTAATGTCTTTCATGATGACGCGCAGGGCTTGGTTTTCGCCTGTGATTGGGTTAATCCACTCGTTGAGCTCGTCATTGGTGGTCGAGTTCATGCCTTCGTAGTTTACTTGCGCGTATGGGTTGTTGGTGTATTTGGCATCGCTCACTGTTCCCATGATGTTGAACGACAGCTGGCTGTTTACCTGATATACGAGTGCTCCTTCCAATCCATAGTGTTTTTTGCCGATGCCCGTCATTGTGAGGTATGTGAACCGGTTTTCCTGGTCGTTGTAGAATGCTGTCTGTTCTACTTGATTCATGAATTTTGTGTAGAATCCGGTGACTTTGCCTACGAGGTTTCCGAAACGGAATCGCCACGAGAGTTCGCTGCTGAAGATGTCTTCAAGTGTGAGGTTGTCAACAAAGTTGTTTTGCATGCGTGGTGCCACGAATGCGTTGCGTGCGAGTGGTGCTTGCGAATCCCATCCGGCTCCCAGTGTCAGGATGTTGTTTGCTATTGGGCGCAGTGTGAGCATTGCTTTTGCTCCGCCGCCGAGAAATTTGGCTTTTCCGCTCTTTCCGTATGAGTTTTCGGGTGCACGTCCGTTCTGCATCTTGCCGTCGCGTTCTATGGTTGTTCCTTCACCGTAGGCTCCCAGCAAGGTGTTGAGCCTGCCTGTGGTGTATTGGTATTGTCCCCATGCCTTGGCTTTGTTTACGATTATGTTGTAGTCGTAGCCGAATTTGTCGCCTTTGTATATGCGCTTGTATGGGTTGCGCAGGTCGTTGGCTGCCAGGGTAGGGCTTTCGACGGTTCCGCGTCCGTATTCGTTGGCCGAGAATTTATCGTAGTCGTAGTACAGCTCACCTCCCAGCAGGTCGGCCATGGTCTTGTAGTGCATGCCTTTGGTGTGGTTGAGTTGCAGACCGAGGCTGTATTTGTTGTTGATGTCGATGTTGTGATTCCATGTCGAGTTGAGCATGAACACGAGCTGGTTGTTGTGGCGGCGTTCTTGATAGTATAGTGTCTCGCCTCCGTTCATGTTCTGCACAGAGTTTACGTAGTACATGCGGTCCCAGTTTATCTGCCGGTTGGCTTTGCTTGCAGTCCAGAAGTCGTAGAGGTCTTGCCATTGTGACACGAAGTATGGGTTTTCGCTCAGATATTCGGGGTTGTTCTTTTCGAGGTTATATACGTCGAATATGCTGCTTGGAAGGTTTTTATAGTAGTCGGGGCGTGGGTCGTAGGCATCGCCGTTCCATCCCAGGGCGGTGCTGCTGTATCGGCTCGATTTCATTCCTGCCGATGTGATGAGTTTCTTGTTTTCATCTACTTTCCAGTCCCATGTTGCTATTACTGTCGGTTCGAAGTCGTGTACTACTCGCGAGTTTCGTTTGCTTCCGTTCTGGTAGCCCCAGTATGGGTTGTAGTAGTGTGAGTTTGCCAGCCAGTATGCTTCTTCGGTCGATGCACCCTGTTGCGCACGCTCGGTTGGTGCTCCGAATGTGACGAGCGAGAGGCTGTGCTGTCCGTTGATTTTCTTTTCGGCAGCAAGGAAGTAGCCGAGCGAGTTGTAGAATGTGCCTTCGATTACTCCCTCTGATGCCCATCGGTAGCCTATGGTTGCTGCAAATGCCCACCCGTTGTCCATCAGGCCGGTGGCGTAGGTAAACATGCCTCGTGCCACATAGTTGCGGTTGCAGCCCGATAGTGTGATTTTCTTGCCTGCGGCAAATGCCGAGGCGCGTGTGTTGATGTTCGATGCTCCACCTATCGGTGCCAGGCTGAAGTTGTTGTACTCGAAGCCTACCACGCCTTCCTGATTGCGTGTGGCATCGTTCATGCCGCCTATCATGCTGTATGAGAATCGTCCCAGCTCAAGGTCGTTGAGCATGAGGCCGTTCATGTAAACATGGTTGTACATGTTGTCGTAGGCACGAGTGCGGAATCGCATTGCGCTGAAACGGTAGCCCACCTCCGACTGATAGGGGTCGCTGGCGGCGGCTGTGACCGACGAGACGGTCTGGGCCGCGTCGTTGTCGTCGTCGAGCTGGCTCTCAGTAAAGGTGAAGTCGGCGTTGTCAGACTGCAAGAGTGTGTCAACTGCCACCTGTGCCTTGACTCCGGCAGAGAGGCCCAGTAGCAGTGCCACGAGTGTTACACTTTTACTCATAGTTTGTAGTTTATTGATTTGATTATATCTTAATTCCTTTTTGGCCCGGTAAGAAGGGTAGCCGATATCCTGGTATCAGCATACTCCAAATTTGTCCCTGCAAAGATAGTAAATAATTGAGAAACTGCAAATGTCAAAGGTAATAATTTACGTTTATTGTTTATAATTTTTATTATTATTACTTTTTAGGTCGCTCATGAGTGCTATTGCTTTATCCCAAATCGGTAATTGGTGCTTATCTGTCGCATCGAAACTTCTGTGTTTTTGTCAGCTCATCAGAAAAAATGGAGACGCCTGCGTCTTTGCAGGTCATCTTCATGAGTTCCCGTGAGTGCGGAGTCTCGGCCCCGTGAGTGCGGAGTCTCGGACTCGTGAGTGCGGAGTCTCGGACTCGTGAGTGCGGAGTCTCCATAGATTAGGTAAACAACAAGTTTCGAATGCATAAGTTTCATTAAGTTACATGTCAGATACACTCCTACGCTTCGCTCCGTCGGTATGACAGACGGAACGTTGCTAAAAAACAGCATGGAGTTTCTGTATATAGCCCCCGTGCAGAAGGTTCGAAAAATTCAGACGTTTCCTCGCCAAGGCAAAAATGCAAGCACTTTGCTCTTCTGGCTTAACGGAAACGTTGACCTTCGGTCTTCGTTTCCTCGCCAAGGTAAAAATGCAAGCACTTTGCTCTTCTGGCTTAACGGAAACGTTCGAAAAAATTCGGGCCTTCTCTCGCCATGACGTTATTTCACCATTATCTTGCGGGTTTCGCCTGCTTGCCTGATGATGTATATGCCAGGCAGTAGCGAGTTCTGAGCCGCAGTGATGTCGGTGCCATGACAGATGGTGTGTCCTGTCACTGTATAGATGCCGTCGTACCGTGACGGTTTGCCGCTGTCAGTGCCAGCCTCGCCGGTGGCTGCAATGATGCCATGTATTGCATCGGCATTGTCGGCACGGCGCGACAGCGGTATGAGCATCCACTGGCGGTGGCTCGGGGTGTTGGTACTGGCAGTGTATTGCCATGTATCGACTTTGGTGCCGGCATTGACCGACTCGTTTACGAGGTCAAATGCATAATCACTGTATTCGGACGGCACTATTTTGCGATAGGGGTAATCAATAGTCATGAGACGGAAGGTCTGTTCGCGCTGATTACCCGATTCTGCCGTGAGGAGTGAACTGTTTTGTGTACGATGCGATGTGAGACGTAGTCCTAGGGCGTTTTCAAGAATGTATGTGCCGTCGGTCTGCTGTTTGAGTTCCCATTGTTGTGCCGGTGAGTAGCTTATGTCTTCGAGGGTGACACTCGAGCGCGACGTAGCCGAGATGGCACGTGTGGTTTCGTTGCGTGGCACTATGAGGTAGCGCACACCAGGTTCAAGGGCTTCGGAATCGGATACCAGATCTGTGCCGACAGGTATTATGAGGGTGGTGATGCTTTGAGCAGGCATGTCGATAAATAGGTCGGTGCCGTCGAGCTTGTATGCACGTACATACGTGAGGTTTTCATCGGCCGATGTGCGATAGGCCCGTATGCGGGTTACTTCTGGCAGACTGGAGAAAAGCGAGAGGTTAACCTTGTGGGTGGTCTGACTTCCTTCGTTCAGCACCACTAACACCAGTGTGTCGCCTGCCTCGTTCATGGCGGCAAGGCTTTGGTTGTTGAGCGATGCAATGATGTTGTAGCCTCGGTGTATAAATCGTGTGCATTGCTGGCGAACGTAGAAGTTCTTCACTTTAGCGTATGTCTGCTGGGAAAAATTGCCGCGTATGGTACACCATTGGTCGTTGGCCTCTTCCATATATTGCCAATCCACCCATGCTTCGGGTTGCAGGTAACGCATGTCGTCGATGAGCCGCTGTGCCATGCTCAGGTTTCCCGAGAGGCCGCTACCACCCGAGCCGACCTCGCTCATCCACAAGGGGATGTCGGCCAGATGTGCCAGCTGTGCCATGCGGGTGCGGTCGGCAATGCTGCCCGAATAGGTGTGTGTGTTGAACTGTCCGAGCATAGACAGAATGCCAGCCGACTGATATTGCCTGAATCCCTCGACGGCAAGTCCCACGTTGGTTTCATCGGCTGCTGAGATTACGGTGTGGAGCCCTGATGCGTCGAGTATCGGTTTCAGAACCTTGATGAACTTAATCTGTGAAGCATAATCGAAATGACAACCCTCCTGCACTCCGTTGGCATACCAGAAACTGGTGACCGATTCGTTGAACGGTTCAAGTGTCTTGAACTCTATGCCATATTCGTCTTTATAGTGTTTGCATACATCTACAAGGTAGTGTGCGAACTCTTCATAGTACTCTGGCCGCAGGTTGTCGCTGCTGCCGTCTGTGTTACCCGACACGCATCCGCTGTAAGTCATGTACCACGGACACGAGTTGCTGAACGCCTCGAAGATGGCATCGGGACGTTTCTCGTGAATCTTGAGCATAATCTTGCGTTGAGCTTCATCGCGGTCCCAATGGTATTCGTCGCCGCTGAAGTCTTTGAAACCCTCCATCTCGGCACGCAAACCCTTGCCGCTCCCCATGTGATGAAGCGTACAGTTGCGGTTCTCAGGGTCATCGCCTCCACCTATATTGTAGCGGAATAAATTGTAATTCAAACCGGTGGGACTGACAAGCCAGTTCACTATCTCGTCAATCTTCTTGTCGTCCCACTTGCCGCATTGGCCTGCCCACCAACATAGCGACACGCCCCATCCGCCATCGAAGTACTGACGCACAACCTGAGGTGCAATGATGTAGCTCACCGTATCGGCTGGTGGCGATGCTTTAGGATCGTCGCTGAAATACCAGTGATGTTTTATGTCCTGGCCATTCTTGTCGGTGAACACCTTCGAACCGTCGGTGTTGGCATCGGTGCCGAGATAGCGGTTATTGGCCTTGCAACGCAGGCGTACATATTGTTTTGATACACTCTCGATAGCATATTTTGCATTGTTCGACGTCGAATCGGTGGTGAATGTAGTGTTCCACTGATTCAGCAAAGCAAGGAAACGTGGCGCACCATCGGCCTTGATGCTGTAATAGCCTTGACCGTCAGGAATGAATGTGACACACTGAGGATTGGTGGCTGTGGCCGATTCGAGCACTCCACCATAGTCGGAAGCCATCTTAAGGTGGTTGCCGCTACTGTGAATGAGGAAAATGCGGGTAGGTTCTGTAAATTCGGGCTGGGCCGAAATGGTCAGGCATACTGCTAAACAGCATACACTCGTAAGAAGAAGTCTTGTTTGCATGGTCATGATATGGTCTGTCATTATGTTAGTGTCAAATATAATTCCTCCCCAGGTCGGAGTGAGCAAGCTCCCTTTGGTCATTTGGCTTAACGAAAACGTACGAAATATGTAGGTAACGGTGATGTCAGCTTCATTTTTTCGCCCGTATGTGGATGTATGAATGAAATCGACTGTGCATGTAGCATAAGGCGCACTTCAGTCTGGTGCATAGGGGTGTTGCTCACAATATCGGATGGAGAGTAGAGGCGGTCGCCTACGATGGGGCAGCCCAGGCCTTCGGGACTGGCTGCATGTACACGCAGTTGGTGGGTGCGTCCTGTTTCGGGATAGAAGGCGACGAGGGTGTGTCCGGGGGTGCGCTGCAGCACTTCGTAGCGTGTCGTTGCCGGCTTGCCATGCAGGCGGTCTGTCATCTGTCGCGGACGGTCGAGGTAGTTGGGGGCGAGTGGCAGGTCTATCACTCCGCTGTCGTTGGCCACATCTCCTTCGAGCCATGCCAGGTAGCGTTTTTTGATGATGTGCCGGTAGAACTGCATTTGCAGCTCTTTGTGGGTTTCTTTGTCCTTGGCAATAAGCATGATGCCCGAGGTGTCCATATCGAGGCGGTGGATAGGGATAGGTGAGGTGGAGGCTTCGCTTATGCAGATCCTTTCTATTTCGGATTCTACGCTTGGCGCATCGATATTGCCGCGTACGGCCAACATGCCGGCAGGTTTGTCAACGGCTATGATATATGGGTCGTCGTAGATGATGCGCATTTCCTTCGCGCGTTGCCGGAGTATGGGTAGCAGCGGGTTTTCCTCGACATCGAGGCCTTGCAGCATGTGGCGCAGGATGGGCTTACACTTTGATTGGCAGGCAGGGTAGTATGTGCCGTCGTATCGCAGTTCGCCTCGTGGCGAAGTTCCCATCCAGAACTCGGCCATGCAAAGAGGGTGAAGGTTGTGGCTATAGGCGTATTGCAGCAGTTTTGGTGCGCAACACTCGCCTGCGCCCGACGGTGGTATGCGGCAGGTCTCGTCGCCCCCGAATATATGGGTGATTGTGCGCTCTTGTCCAAGCGCATTGAGTATGTGGTATTGGTTGAATAGCCACAGTTGGAGGTTGCGCGAACGTAGGCTCTTGGCATCGCTGTCGGGCATCTGGCTTATGAGTGCTTCTTCGTTTTGGAAGTAACGGTCGGCCCCATGCTTGTCGAAGATTGGTGTTACAAAGCCGGGATGATGGTTGCAGCCGTCAAGGAGGCCGGAGAAGGCGGCGAGGAAGAAGAGGGGGGAAGCAGACGATGCGAGAGGGGAAACCGACGACGCGAGTGGTGAAGTCGGAGAGTGACGAGGGGTAACAACCAATACCCCAAACATCTTGCCGCGGCATATCTCGTCGGCCCATTGGGGCTGGGTGGCAAGATGGGCTTTTAGTTGTGTGGCTGCTTGTATGGCAAGAGGGTGGGGGGTGTAGAGGAACGGGTAGGTAAACTTTTGTGGAAAAGCAACTTCACCCTCTGGCATGAGAGGGTGAAGTGTGGTTGTCGTAAAATCTGCAGTCGTTGCCTGACTGTTATTTTTTGCTTTGTTTGGCATTGATACGTATGACAGTGAAGCTATATTTAGGCAGTTCGTGGTCGAATTGTGCCTGTACGTCGATTTCAGACTCTACGGGTGTTGCGGTGCGGTCGGTTGGATTGCCTGTCATCACTGTGAGTTGTGCCTTGGTGTCGTATGCATCGAGGCTTCCGAGGTCTATGCTTGCCTGTACGGGTGCCGGCAGCATGTTGACGAGTTTTATGATAATGTCACCATTATCGGCTTTCACCACCGATGAACCTACACGCAGTTTTACGTCGCTATTCCCGTTTACGCTGAGTGTGCTTGGTATGTAGCTCGTTCCGCTGCCGGTGCCTGCCAGACGTTGCACGTGGTAGCTTGGGGTGAGTGTCGTGATGCCTTCGTTGTTGAAGTAGATGAGGTCGGGATTCCAGTTTGAGTGTCCTTCTTTGCAGAATAGCGGAGCGTAGGACGACATCACAACCACATCGCCATTGCGTTCGAGGTTGGTTATGTGGAGTGCTTCGGCCAGTGCATTCTCCATGCGGTTGTTACGGCTGGCCCATTCGCCCAGATAGACCTTGGTACCATTGCGGTCGTAGCGGTCGTAGTAGTTTTGGTTGTGTATGTACCATCCTGGGTCAACGTAATAGTGTTCGTCAACGATGTCGATGTTTTCCTTGCGGGCCAGTTGCCATCCGTATTCGTAGTCGCTGCCTTCGAAGAATGGTCCCACGGTACCCACTACCTGTATGTCGGGATAGCGTTGTTTGATGCCTTGGTTGAGATAGGTGAACCGCTCGGTAAACACATCGCTGATGAGGTCTTCGTTACCTATTCCGAGATATTTCAGGTTGAAAGGCTTGGGGTGTCCTGCATCGGCACGCATCTTTGCCCACTTTGAGGTCTTCGGGTCGCCGTTGGCCCATTCGATGAGGTTGCACAGCTCGTCGAGATATTCCTCCATCGTTGGCAGTGGGTTCTGGTGTGGTACCTTGAAGTCTTCGCCTGCAAATGGCAGTCCGCCTTGCTGGCCGTGTCCCTGATAGCTTGAGTTTTGGCATGGCACACCGGCGGGCAGCACAGGCAGTGGTTCGGCGCCTATGTCTTCGCAGAACTGGAAGTATTCGAAGAAGCCGAGTCCCATCGACTGGTGGTAGTGCCAAATGTTGGGCAGCGACTTACGCTGCCACAGCGGTCCTACGGTATATATCCATCGATACATGTTGTCGAGTCCCTGTCCGTGGCTGACGCATCCTCCCGGGAATCTGACGAACCGTGGATGTATGTCGGCTACAGCTTGTGCCAGGTCGGGCCTGAGGCCGTTGGTGCGGTTCTTGAATGTTTTTTGTGGAAACAGGCTCACGAAGTCGATGGCTATCTGTCCTGTTCCCAGCGGCTCGATGGTTAGTCGGGCTTTGGTAGCATCGGCATTAGCCACGAGCACTGCTTTCTGTTGTTTCCATGCGGTCGTGGCACTGAGTCGTGTTTCGGCCAGGGTATTGTTGCCGTCTGTAAGTCTTATGGCTACCTTGCCCGCTCCTTCCATCTTTTTGAGGAATAGGCTGAGGTTGTATCGTTCGCCTTTCCTGACACAGATACCGTCGAATCCCTCGTTTTGCAGCGACGCTCCTGTATCTGTGGTCTTCAGAATGGCATAGTGGCTGTTGTTGGCGTGTATCGGTGCATCGGTGCCGATGGTCCATTCGGTCCCTTCGCCTTCGAGGCGCCATGCTGTCTGTGCATTCCATTCGCGGCGGTCGAGTTGTGAGTATTCGAAGTCGCGGTTTTGGATGAGTTCGGCATAGAGTCCGCCGTCGGCGGCATAGCTTATGTCTTCAAAGAACACACCGATAAGGTTTGGGCTTATGTCTTTTGTCAGCTCTGGATGTAGCTTTAATGTTGCACCGACAGTCATGTCGGCCTTAAATCGAGTCTGGTCGTCGCGCATACTTTCGGCATATTGGCGGTTGTGCAGCGTGGTGGCATCACCGCGGTCGATGAGGGCACTCACGAGTGTCCATGGTGCACGTGTCACATTGCCCAGGTATTCGAGCCCGTCAACGATGGCATTTACTTTGTCCGACTGATATTTATCTGCTTCCTTGGCTGCTGTCCAATGGCGGAAGTCGGTGCTGGTCACTTCGTAGTATTTGCCGTCGTTGGTCTTGTAGGTCACTACAAACAGGTTTCCACGTTTTGTGAGTATCGGTTCCACGACATCTCGGGTCGATACGTATGGGTAGTCTTGTGGTTTCCATACCGACAGCTTCTGTGTCAGTGTGGTTGCAAACTGGTTGATACCACGACCCAGTTGCCACACGGCATACCAGGTGTCGCCGTCTTTAAGCACGCTGGGTGCATACATGTTCTTCTGTGCTCCCCACGTACCGAAGTCGCTGGTCACGAACGATTGGTCCTGACCTATAGCCTGCCACTGCAACCCATCAGTGCTGTAGGCAATATGTATGCCTTTATGAGGGTCTTGTGGAATGGCGTAGGTGAAGATATATACTGAGTCGGGGGCTGCTGCACGACACGTTGCACATGCCAATGCAAGGATGGAATAAATGATGTATCGTTTCATAGCTTCACATGAAATAATGAATGAAAAAAATACCTTTCGGGTGGCTAATTGTCAATTTGCACGTGCGCACTTCAATTTCCATCGGCATACCCCTCGAGTACATGCAGGGTCGTACTCACCGAGTTTGTCTCACCGTAAATCTGGTTTCCGGCATAGTAGGATATAGATGCTCTGAAACTCACGGAGTAGGTGCCAGGCTCGGTTGGTGCGCGGAATGCAAACTTCACCTCACCGCTCTTGTTGCTGATGTCGCCTTTGTCGATGATGTTCGTAACCCCACCTACAGTGTAGTAGAGGCGGAAATAATAGTAGTATGCCCCTTCGGTCTTGATGGTGGCGGTGGCAAAGATGCTGTCACCGGCATAACAGCGCGGGGTAGAGAGTTCGAGTTTGTCGAATACAGGCGATGCTGTCGTATAGTCTTTGTCGTCTTCGCAGCCGACAAATGCCCAGGCTGCAGCCACGAGCAACGGTGCAAGGATAAATCTGATTGGTTTCATATTTGATTGTCGAATTACATATCATGGTGCAAAGTTGCGAATTAATTTTTATATGACAAAGCAAAACATATAAAAAACTGTTAAATGTTTGTTGGTGTCGGGAATTCTATATAACTTTGCGTGATTTTAGGACAAAGCTGTAAATCATATGACAAAACAATTAAAACTCATGTCGGTGTGCATCGTAGTCGTTGTGACGATGCTTGCCGGTTGTACCAATGACGATACCGCCGACTATGTGACCGTGGTGCCGGCCGATGCCGATGCCGTTGCAGCCGTCAGGCTCGACGAACTGGTGCGCAAGAGCGACGTGACACGTTCTATCTGGTATAAACTCATGATGGGCGGCCTGAGTAAGAACCAAGCCCTTGCCGGCGATGCCGGTGATGCATTGGTAACTCTGGCCAAGGACCCCTCGGTGCTTGGAGTGGATTTCGGCAAGCCTGCCTATCTGTTTAAGGTGGGCGACCAAGTGGGCCTCTCGCTCAAAGTTGACGACTCTTCAATGCTCGAAGAGTTTGTTTCACGACTTGCAGGGTGGGGCTTATGTGCCAAAGTGAAACAACACGATGACATGACATGGAGCCGTCTGCTCGACGAGGTGAACATGGCATGGAACGACAATACCTTGCTCATGATGTACTCGCAGGCCCAACTGGTCAGCGACCGCATGATGCTTGCCCTCATGACCCTCCCGGCCGACCAGTCGTTTGCTGCCACCAGTCGGTTCAACCAGCTGAAAGCAACAAAGGGCGACGACATAAGTCTGTATGTGAATCTTGCTGCTGCGCCCGACGGAGTAAAAGGCATTTTGCGGTCAATGATGCCTGTCGGTGCCAAATACTCCGACGTGGAACTCGTGGCGGGACTCGATTTCCACAACGGAGGCCTGACACTTAGCTCGCAGATGTTCAGTACCAACGACAAGGTGCAGGCCGAGATAGACAAGAAGTATTCAGCACTGAAACCTATAGGCTCCGATTTTGTCAACAAGATACCGCGTGGAAGCACCGCATGGATGCTTTTTGGCACAGACGGACCCACACTGCTCGACCTGCTGAAGAGTCTGCCGGGAATGAAAGAAAGACTTCTTGCCGTAGGGCTCGGGGTGGATGTAGAAGCCATGATTCGTGCCATTGACGGCGACGTGATGCTCGTCGCCCAAACCGATGCAAACGATATACATCATGTACTCGACATGAAGATGTATGCCGAAGTGACCGATACCGACTTCATGGCCGATGCCGACTACTGGATGGAGTCGGCCCGCGACTACGGAATCAGGATGAACCGTCTGGCTGAGGGTGAATTCTGTATCCATGCCGACGATGCCGACTTTTTCGTTGCAGCCGCTGACAAGACACTCTATTTCGGTGGCTCACGCTACGAGACCCTTCAGGCTCAAGGCCAAAATGCTTTTGCTGGCGAGATAAAAGGCAAGAACATGTTTATGATGTTCGACGCATCGAAACTGACACCAAAGCTCTCGACCATTACGGTGGCATCGGCACGCAGCGGCGAACTCGTCGTGACAGTCAACATGGCAAGCAAAAACAGCAATATCATTGCAGAACTGCTCCAAGTCGTGTTAGGAGGGTTATGGTAAATTTAGACATTAACCATTAGCTTGTATTATTAAGGAATGCTTAAAACAATTGTTTCCATCATCATTCTATTACTCTGGAATGGTAATATGGCAAGTCAAACCCTTGTTGGTATGTTGATTCAGATGGAAAGTTTCCATGGTTGATTGTAGCTGTAGTTGTTGGCGGAGCAATAAACCTTGGAATGAACCGTGAATATGTTGATGGTTTCAGGAAAGGGTTCGGCTTCTTTGCTGTAGGAGCTGGTGCAGGTGTGGCGGCAACTATGATGCCCACAGCAGTAGGAATGCAGGAAAACCACAAAAGATTGTATATCAATCCGACAGGAGTGGAAATATTATAAAACGGATACCTATATATAGGGAGAGTATAAAGTTTGAAAAACGGGATGAAAATAAACTCATGCATGTAATATATGATGAGAATCAAACAACAATTAAAGTTAGTATATCAGAAAAGATGAATAACAAACAATGTAAACTGCAAATATATGGGACAAACGGAAACATGCTAAAACAAATTATATTGAAAGGCGATGAATCGTCATTCAATATTTCAGATATTGGACATGGTACATATATCGCTCAACTCATTATAGAGGGCAAGCAAAAGGAAACAACTAAAGTGATTGTAAAATAACATCAACGAGCCAATATGAACACTATAACCCTTCAGCACATCCTGCCGCAGGTATTTGCATCGCACACCGACGTAGTGAGCGATGTGTGGCAGAAGGACGTGAACCTGGAACGAGGCCGACTCTATCTGGTCGAGGCTAATTCGGGTACCGGCAAGTCGTCGCTCTGCAGCTACATCTATGGCTATCGTCACGATTACGACGGACAAATCTTGTTCGACGACACCGAAATATCCACACTTGGAACACAGCAGTGGGTGGAACTGCGTCAGCGCCACCTGTCGCTCCTTTGGCAGGAGTTGCGCCTGTTTCCCGAACTCACGGCTTGGGAGAACATAGAGATAAAAAACAAACTGACAGGTTTCCAGACAGCCCGACAAGTTGACGAATGGTTCGACCAGCTCGGAATAGCCGACCGTAAGCACACACGGGTTGCACGCATGTCGTTCGGACAACAACAGCGCGTGGCACTCATCCGGGCTCTGTGTCAGCCGTTCGATTTCATCTTTGCCGACGAACCCATAAGCCACCTCGACGATGAGAACTCGCGTGTCGTGGGCGAACTGCTCATGGCCGAAGCGCACCGCCAGGGAGCAGGGGTGGTGGTCACAAGTATAGGAAAACATATAAATCTGAACTACGATAAAACATTGAAACTATGAACCTTGTCTGGAAACTATTGCGACAGCATATAAGCATACCGCAACTGGCCGGCTTTGCACTGGCCAACCTGGCAGGCATGACCATCGTCATGTTGGGTTTGCAGTTCTATACCGACACGCAGGCTGTATATAGGTCGGAAGACAGCTTTATGAAATCAACTTACATCATCGTTAACAAGCCTGTCAGTGCAATACAGACACTCACAGGACGGTCGTCCGCTTTCACTCAGGATGAGATTCAGGAGTTTGGCGAACAGCCGTTTGTGGAACGTATGGGACGGTTTGCATCGTCGGCATTCGATGTGAGGGCGACATTCGCACTCGATGCAACGACCAGCTTCTCGACCGAGATGTTTTTTGAGGCTGTTCCCGACGAGTTTGTGGATGTCAATACCGATGAGTGGACATATACTCAGGGCAACCACGAAGTGCCAATCATTCTGCCACGCAACTATCTCGATCTCTACAATTTCGGATATGCGGGGAGTCGCAGTCTTCCTAAGCTGTCGGAGGGTGTGCTGGAAGCCATACGTATTGGAATCGATGTGTCGGGTGGCGGACGCAGGCAGGCGTTCGACGGACATATCGTTGGATTTACCGGCCGGCTGAACACGATATTGGTGCCGTGGAGTTTCATGAAGTGGGCAAATGCCGAATATGCAGGTACCACCGACGCAGCACCTACACGACTCATTGCCGAGGTTGGCAACCCTGCCGACGAACGTATTGCAGCATACCTGCAAGACCATAATTACGAAACCGACCGCGACAAGCTCGATGCAAGTAAGACCACATACATGCTTCGCGTCATCGTGGGAATTGTGATGACCGTGGGACTCGTCATCTGCATCCTGTCAATATACATCCTCATGCTGTCGGTCTTTCTGCTTGTTGAGAAAAACAGCACTAAACTCGAAAACCTGTTGCTAATAGGCTACAGCCCGGTACGTGTCGCGATGCCATACCAACTGCTGACCATAGGCCTTAACCTGCTGGTGCTGGTTCTGGCCACGGTGTTGCTCGCTGTCATCCGTAATAACTATCTCGATATGTTCAGAGCATTCTTCCCCGATTTCGACTCACCGGCCATCGGTATGGCTATTGGGACGGGAGTGGTGTTGCTGATTATAGTTTCGACATTCAACATAATAGCGATATATACTAAAGTAATGACGATATGGAAAAGGAAAAACTGATACAACTCTACCAACAGGTAGCAGGAAAGAAGCCTATGACCGTGGAACACTTGTTTGGCGGTGGAGGCAGCAGCCGTAAATATTTCTGCATGACGGGAGAAGATGGGCGAAGCCTCTATGGTGTGGTGAGTAAATCGCCTGGCGAGAACCTTGCATTCTACAAACTGGCTAAGCTGTTTGCCGAGAAAGGACTGCCCGTACCACATGTATATGGCATAAGCGACGACCATACATGCTATCTGCAGGAAGACCTCGGGACACTGACTCTGCAGGAATATATAAGAGCCAACCGCAATGCCGACGGACAGTATAACGAAACGGCACGGCAGATGCTGCGACGAGTCATTGCCGATTTGCCACACTTCCAGTATAAGGGTGCCAGCGGATATGTGTTTCAGCAGTGCTACCCTGTGGCTTCGATGGATGCCATGAGCATCATGTTCGACCTCAACTATTTCAAATATTGTTTCGTAAAACTGCGTGGTATCGAATTCAACGAAGTGAAGCTACAGGAAGACTTCCAGAAACTCACGGTCGAACTGCTGGGCGAAAACAACAACACGTTCATGTATCGCGATTTCCAGTCACGAAACGTGATGATAGTAGATGGCAACCCGCGCTATATCGACTTTCAGGGAGGTCGTCGCGGACCAATATACTATGATGTGGCGTCGTTCCTGTGGCAGGCTTCGGCCAACTATCCGGAAGATCTGAAGAATGAACTCATCGACGTGTATCTCACATCGCTCATGCAGTATCGCACAATCAGCCGTGAAGAGTTTGTGAGACACCTGCGGCTATTCGTCCTCTTCCGCACCATGCAGGTGCTGGGAGCCTATGGTTTCCGCGGATTGTGGGAGAAAAAACAACACTTCGTGCAGAGCATCCCACCGGCAATCAACAACCTGGAGTGGTTGGTGAGGAAGGGGGTAATCAACGATTACCCGTACTTGAAACAAGTGGCCGAACTGCTCGTTGACGACCAGCACCAGCGCAAATTCGATCCATCGAAATCCATAAAACCAAACCTGGTGGTCAGAGTATTCAGCTTTGCTTACAAGAACGGACTGCCGCAAGACGAGAGCGGCAATGGAGGCGGATATGTGTTCGACTGCCGTGGAACCAATAATCCGGGAAGATATATTGAATATAAGGACATGACAGGACGCGACAAGCCGGTAATCGATTTCCTTGAAAAAGACGGAGAGATACTCAGTTTCCTTGAACACATCTATCCTGTCGTGGATTTCCACACGCAACGATTCATAGAGCGCGACTTCACCAGTTTGATGGTGTCGTTCGGATGTACCGGTGGCCGGCATCGCAGTGTTTATTGTGCCCAGCAAATGGCATGGCATCTGCATGAGAAATACGGAGTGAAGGTGATACTGACACACAGAGAACAAGGCATTACAGAGGTGCTGGAATAAAAAACATAGCAGAACAACAACATACAGATATGAACATACTCATACTCGCTGCCGGACTTGGCACACGCCTGCGACCGCTTACAGATACTTTGCCCAAAGCTCTGGTGCCTGTGGGAGGAAAACCACTGCTACAACTCTTGATAGAGAAGATAAAACGCCAGTGTGATGACCCGCATATCGTAATCAACATACACCATCACGGACAGCAAATAATAGATTTCATCGAGGCACACCACTCTTTTGGCATACCGATTGCTATAAGCGACGAGCGCAACTTGCTGCTTGATACGGGTGGAGCCGTAAAAAAAGCCGTGCCGCTATTTGAACAACCCGACCCAGTGCTGATACATAATGTTGATATACTCTCAAACTTAAATCTGGCCGATGTCTATTGCACACATCTCTCTCATGACGAACGTCTTGCAACACTTGTGGTAAACCAGCGTAAGACATCGCGCTTCCTGTTGTTCAGTTCAGATTCAAGCCTTGCCGGATGGACAAATATATCGACTGGAGAAGTGAGGTCGCCGATGGACAACTTTGATGCAAACCGATACAAACCGTATGCATTCGCAGGCATACATGTGGTGTCGCAACAGATTGTAAGACTGATGGCCGAATGGCCCGAATGTTTTTCAATCATCGACTTCTACCTTTCGGTATGCCACCGCTCCACGATTGCAGCTAATGTGGTTGATGGAATGCAACTGGTCGATGTGGGTAAAATCGATACGTTGGCACAAGCAGAACAAGCCATAACAACTATGCACATTGCATGATAAGAGTGATGAATGTTTGTCAAAATAGAAGAAGTAGCCTTAAAGGGCGGGAAATCATACTAATCGAAACAAATCTCCCAAAACATAACTCAACTTTCGCAAGCCCAGAGCAGAAGGGAATGGAAGAGAATGGAAAGGGAACGTTTTCGTTAGGCCAAATGACCAAAGGGAGCTTGCTCACTTTGGCATGGCGAGAAAACGAAGACCG
>CALGGJ010000073.1 GCA_937915745.1 uncultured Prevotellaceae bacterium
CAGAAGAGCAAAGTGCTTGCATTTTGCCTTGGCGAGGAAACGTCTGAATTTATTCCAAAGTTTTCAAAGTGCAAAACACTCTAATGACCGATTTGGGTTGAAACAGGAAGAGAAGTATTTGGGGTCGTTGTAGCCTACAGCGTAGGCCACATCGGCTATACGTGCTTGGGGGTTCTGGTGCAGCAGTTCACAGGCCGACTTCATACGCACTGTACGAATGAAGGCGGAAGTGGAGAGGCCGGTTGTGGCACGCAGTTTCTTGTAGAGCGAGGACGGCCTTGTCCCCTCGAAGCCTGGGCCACTCGCTGGGTTGGTTTCTCCACAGGGAGAGCGCGAAGGGGAAAGAAAATAAACTTTCTTCACACGATGCCTTGAGCCATCATGGCAGAAAGGCCTTGGCTGCGCTACGCTGCGCCGAGCTGGCTTTCACACGATGCCTTGAGCCATCATGGCTTTTGCCACCTTCATGAAGCCGGCTATGTTGGCTCCACGCACGTAGTTGATATAGCCGTCGGACTGGCGGCCATACTTTACACATTGTTCGTGGATGCCGTGCATGATGTGGTGCAGCCGTTCATCGACTTCCTTGGCACTCCAGCTGAGGTGCATGGCGTTCTGACTCATCTCGAGTCCCGACGTTGCAACTCCACCTGCATTGACGGCTTTTCCAGGGGCATAGAGCATCTTGTGGTCGATGAAGAGGTCGATGGCCTCGGGTGTGCATCCCATGTTGCTTATCTCGCCTATGCAGGTGCATCCGTTGGCGATGAGTGCCTTGGCGTCGTCTCCGTTGAGTTCGTTTTGTGTGGCGCATGGCAGTGCTATGTCGCACTTCACTTCCCACGGACGACGGTCAGGGACGAATGTAGAGCCTGGGTACTGATTGGCGTATGGAGCGCATATGTCGTTTCCGCTTGCGCGCAGTTCGAGCATGTAGTCTATCTTGTCGGCATCGAGGCCTGCAGGGTCGTATATGTATCCGTCGGGGCCTGAAATGGTGATTACCTTTGCACCCATCTCTGTAGCCTTGGTTGCGGCACCCCATGCCACGTTTCCAAATCCTGATATTGCGACGGTCTTGCCCTTGATGTCAATGCCCTGGTCGGCCAGCATCTCTCGCACGAAGTAAAGTCCGCCGAATCCTGTGGCCTCGGGACGTATTAGCGAGCCTCCGAATTCCAGGCCCTTGCCTGTGAGCACTCCGCTCCAGTCGCGTGTGAGTTTCTTATATTGTCCGAAGAGGTAGCCTACCTCGCGTGCACCGACGCCTATGTCTCCGGCCGGCACGTCGATTTCCGGTCCGATATATCGGTAGAGCTCGTTCATGAATGCCTGGCAGAATCGCATCACTTCGGCATCGCTCTTGCCTCGTGGCGAGAAGTCGCTGCCACCCTTGCCTCCGCCCATGGGCAGTGTGGTGAGTGCGTTTTTGAATGTCTGTTCGAAACCGAGAAACTTGAGTATGCTGAGGTTGACCGATGCATGGAAGCGGAGTCCGCCCTTGTAGGGGCCGATGGCACTGTTGAACTGCACCCTGTAGCCTAGGTTGACTTGTACCTCGCCTTTGTCGTCAACCCACGGAACGCGGAATGTGATGATGCGCTCGGGTTCTACAAGACGTTCGATGAGTTTGGCACGTTCGAACTCGGGATGCTGATTATAGACGTCCTCTATCGACATTAACACTTCCTTCACTGCTTGAAGGTACTCTGTCTCACCCGGGTGTTTGGCTTCAAGCTGAGACATGATTTTCTGAATTTCCATAGTTTTTCTATATGTTTGCTGTATCAATGCATTAAATACTTTTGCAGATGCAAATGTAGGTCAAAGAAATGTCATGACCAAATGTTTTGCGAAGATTTTATACATTTATTATTCGTTGACGCTGTTTTTTAGGGGGTTCTGTTGGCTCTGGCTACACTTCATACATGTTTACGATGTTTTCGTGGAGAGCGGATAGCGGAGAGCGGTAGGAGCGGAGGTTACATAGATCGCGTGGACAGACACGTATATATCGGCTTGAGGGTTCGTCAATATACGTACAGGCCCGAAGTTGTATATCTTCACCGTCGTGCGTATATACGTAATGCCGGTTATGTGGTTACAGATGTAAGATGATGAATAGTCGTTCTTGTCGTTTGCGGTGCAAAGTTACGACATTGCGTATAG
>CALGGJ010000074.1 GCA_937915745.1 uncultured Prevotellaceae bacterium
TCATACCGACGGAGGTATGAAATACCGTAGGAGCGTATCTGTATGTGAAACATATGCATGCGAATCTTGTGTAAATATATTGTGTGCAGCAAAATATGAGTGCGCACTCACAGGGCTGCGAATGCGCACTCATTAAGTAAAACGACATGATTGCTTTTTCTGTGACATCACCGAGATGGATGTCATCACAGCACAATCACTTTGACTACAGTCTTAGTGTTTCACGTTCGGCAAAGCTCAATCGAGCTTGGCTTTGCTCTCACTTAATCAACACTTTTTTTCCGCCCACGATGTTGATACCAGGGCGCATGTGTGTATTTTGTTTTCCCGACAGGTCAAAGATTATGCCATCAGCATAATTGTCTGTTTCGTTGCTGCTGTGGGTGATTGCACCGATGCCGCTGGCCTTGTCTTTGAAGAGCAGCATCTTGGCAACGGTCACTGTGGTGTCGTAGGTAGGCCCCTTGATACCGTCGAGGTGGGCATAGCCTTTGTCGGCCACCATCTGGCGGAGGTCGATGGTCCACACTCCATCCTCCACGGTGTAGTAGCGCTTGGCCCATCCTCCCGACGGAGTGATCTCGATACGGCCCGATGCAGCCTCGTCGTTGGCATTGTATTTGCCGCCATCCACCTTGTTGAAGAAGAATCGTGGTGTGGCTTCGGTGACATACACAATGAGTCGGTCGTATTCGGAGAGGTCGGCGAAGTTGAGGTAGCCCAGCGACTCGTCGCCATATACCGTCACGGCAGCTTCATCAATGTGGTAGCTGCAGGCGGTAGGTTCACCGGAGGTTGGGTGTACATCGTCGTCCCAATGCTTGAACATGTCGGGTGTCAGGTCGGAATAACCTTCGCCCGATGGATATACAGGGTCGGGGGCGTCTTCCTGTCCGGTCATCTTCTTGTATTCCGATTCGCTCACCCACTTCCAGTAGGTTGCATCGGCTTCGGCCTTGAACACGAGGTTGCCTGCCGCATCATATGTGAGGCACCGGCCTGCTCCGTAGAAGTCGGCGTCGGCCTTGTTGTAGAAGCAGTAGATGAGCAGTCCCTTGCCCTCGACGTAATAGAGCGGGAAGACACCGTAGCCGTAGGTGGTGGTGGCGGTGAGGTGGTCGTCGGCGCGGCATGAGAGCATGGTGGTCTGGTTGTCGCGCTCGGGGTCGGTAAATTCGGTGGTGAAGCGTACTGTCGGGAATGTGCGGCCTTCGGGGTCGGAGAATACGTTGCCGTTCTTGTCCCAACCTCCTTCATAGGTGGTCTCGGAAACGATGGTGAAGCGTACTCCCGTATCGTCGAGCTTGGCATCGGCATTGATGAACTTGCCTGCCTGCTGGTTGTAGAGATAACCCCTGCTGCCTGCTTCAGGATAGGTGGTCTCCTCTGGATTTTCCTCGTCCGGGTTCTCGTTGTCAGTGTCGATGTAGGTGAGTGTGAAATTGTTGAACACGCACCACACGAACACCGTGTATGCAGGTTGGTTGATTTTGATTGTGAGTCGCTTGTTGGCATCGGCGTAGGCATACAGCTCTACGCGGTATTTGCCCGAGTCCATGAGGGTCTTGGCCTGTCCTGTGTTATCGGGGTTAGCCGAGCCGGCAGCAGCAGAGTACCAGTCGGGTATCTGTGCCCAGTATTTGTCGTTGACCGAGATGTATGCGTTGGAGAGTGCGAAGCCTTTACGGCCAAGTGCGTAGCAGCTGGCATTACTGCCCTGACGCGAGAGGATGGTGGCCGTAATCTTGTACAGTCCAGCCTTAGGTACGGTGACAGTCTGGCTCACATATCCGTGCTTGTTGAAGAGCTCGCCGCCGTAGTTGCCGGCATTGTATGCCTGTGCGCTTGCTGCACGCGAGTCGGCCGGTTCGGTGAGTGGCCACGTGCTTGTGCTGCCCGATGTGGCATTCTTGATTTGTCCTGTGAGGTTGTTTGTGGTGTATTTCGACAGCACAGACGACAGCTCGGCAAATGTGTTGGCGTCGGTCACACCTGCACGTCGGGCTGCTTCCATGTTGTTGTCAAACTGCAGCTGCTGTACAATGGCTTTCTGCTCGGCGGCTGTCTTGGCAACGAACTGGGTGGCGCGGTCGGCTGTGGTGGCCGTGGCAGAGAATACGCTGCCGCTCAGGGTCATGTACCTGCCGTCAGCGGCCCGCAGAAGGAGGCCGTCGTCGGTTGTCTCTACGGTCCACTTCAGGTTGGTGGCTGTCCATGAGCGGTCGCCGAAGCCGTCGTGTGAGATGCAGAGCCCGTTGTCGATGAACTTGATGAACTTGCTGCCGTCGGTATCGGTCGTGATGGTTACAGGGAGTCCGAAGTTGTCGGCTACGGTGCGGACACCGAAGTTGGCTCCACGTCCGATGAATTTGTTGAGCAACGGAGCGTAGAGATAGAACTCTGTGGCGAATGTGTCAGGGGTGCGGAACGTGAGCGAGAGCGGAACATCTTGTGCCGCTTCACCATCGGGCAGTATGACACCACCGGCAGGAATGGTGAGGGTGTAGGTGGTAGCGGGTTCGAGAGTGGTGGAGGCAAATGTTACCATGAGTCCCTCGGCCTTCATCGTAATCTCCTTTGTGTCGCCGTCGGTGGTTCGCAGCTGGGCTTTGACACCGCTGGCTATCTTTGTCCCGACAGGGCAGGTGGCATATATGTCGGCCAGTGATTCGAAGTAGGAACCGTCGGTGGCAGCAAAGGCGAGGGTGCGCTTGAGCATACTGCTTTCGCCATCGACCATCACGTTGATGAAGTCGCGCAGTTCGATGGCCGACACGCCGAGTTTCTGTGTGATGAAGTTGAAGAAGTGTTCTTGCTGTGTGGCGCCCTTGGTGCTCTGAATGATGTAGTTCACGGCAGGGTCGATCTTGCTCTTATTGCGGTATCCGGCTGGTGACCATGAGGTGAGTTCGTAGTCGTGATACATCTGGTCGCGTGAGAATCCGAGCACTCCCTCGATGAGTATGGCCAGCAATCCGGTGCGGTCGGCACCTACCTGGCAGTGGAAGTATGTAGGGCGTCCTGCCTTCACGTTGGTGATGAGGAAGTTGATGGCATTGCGCCAGTTGGTCACGTCGAGCTGCAGGGTGTTGTCGCTCCATCGTGCCAGGTCGGCAAAATGGAATTGTACGCCGCTGCCCAGAGGCGAGGTTGTGGGTGTGCCACCCACGTTGTATGTGCTGCGAAGGTCGATTTCGGCCTTGATGCCAACTGCCTGCATACGTCGCAGGTCGTATGTGTTGATTACCTGGGTGCCGTTCATCTCGCTTCCGCGATACAGTTTTTCGTAGCGTATAGTGTTGCCGTCGGTGTTCACCCATCCGCCAAGGTCACGAATGTTGCTTATAGAGCTGGCTTTCAACATGCGCAGTCGTCCTTCGGTGTTGAAGTGTCCCTGGCTCACGAGAGAGTCTCCGGCTTCCACCTTATAATAATATGTGCACCCGGGCACGAGGTTGTATGTCTCCCAGAGTGTGATGCCTTGACGTATGCTTTGTGTTGTGGCATTGCTGAGGTCGCTGTTGTTGCTCAAGGTGAGTTTCAGGGCCTTGCCTGCGTTGGGCACAGGAATGACAACGGGTGCCGGTTGGTCGCGGCGCACGGGTGGTGTCACGGTATATTTGCTGATTACCGACGGTGATGTCTCGGTATAGACGCCTGATGCCAGGAACTCGTGTGCGCGTATGTTTTCGAGGTTGACACTGAAGCTTATGTCGTTGTAGTCCATCGGTTGCCATGTGATGGTCTTAGCTTTTGACTGAAGCTCGGGGTTGTAATAGACGGTGGCATTGTATCCGCGTGTCATGTAGTTGCCTTTCATTGCGCCGCCGCGCCAAATGGCCGGAATACTATCGGGGCGCATGGCTCGGAGCAGCACGTCGGTGGCTTGCAGGGTTGTCTCTTCATCGACGGTGACGAAATAGCTCTCGCCGGCTTTGATTTCGCTCACCGGTACGAGGTGACCTGCCAGTACGTTTGCATCGTAAGTCTCGATGCTTCCCAACTGATACACTGCCTTGAATGCCGATGCTGTCTGTGTGGCATCCATGTCGAATGGTATTGAGAGTGTGTTGTAGGTGTCTGGCTTGAGCTGGATATCGGATGTCACGTTGGCATAGGTGTCTTCAGTGATGTTGTATTTACGTGTCTGCATCAGTTTCACATCCACGGCCGGTGTTCCGTAGTAGAGCTTGATGGCACCGCACACAAACCAGTTGTTGGTTGCTCCCGACAGCAGTTTGACGCTGAGGCTTACGTTGCCGTCGTTGGCTAGTTCTGTGCGGAACACGTTCCAGTAGAGTCCCGCATCGAAGGCGGCCTTGGCTCCCGAGAGTGAGTTTGGTACGTGACGCAGGAAGGCACCCTGGCAGTCGGAGTCGGGGCGAGTCATCTGATAGCGTGCATCGTCCTGTATGTTTTTGATGCGTTCGCGCAGTGTGCCGAACATGAGATACACTCGTGTGAGGTCTTTGCCTGCCTCATACTGATTGAGCGAGCCGAGGTAGTCGGTGGTGCGATGAAAGGCTTGTACTTTCACTGTGTATTGTCCGGCCGGCATATCTTTGAGTGTATGTGCCACGGTGGCGTTTTGTTGGTTGTAGAATTCTTGCACATCCTGTGTCTCACCGATGAGCGGAGTGAGGTCGAACTGTCCCGATGCGGTGGTTCCGTTCTTGATGAGCTCTTTCAGCGCGGCCCATATCTTGGTGTCGTATTCCTGTTGCTCGGCTGTGGTAGCGGCCTGCAGGGCTTCATTCATGATGGCATCGAAGGCGGCATGGTCGGTGGCCTGACGCGCTATCTGCTCATACACGCTCCATTGGCCAGGGGCGTTCTTGCGGGTGCTTTGGGCATGGATGTAGCTGTTGCCCAATCCCGACAGAATTAGTAATAATGTTACAACTATCAGTAGTGATACTTTTCTGTGGTTCATATTTGTCAATAATGAGATAATGGTATTATTTTTACAGTTTGTCCTTGACTCTTTGCGGCTGTATGCACGCCTTGCTTGAAAGCGGAATTGCCCCTCCCAAATCCTTTGCCGGAACTGGAAGGGGCATACATACCCGAGCCTAAAACTCTTCCCAATCAGTGTCGTCACGCTCAGGTGTCAATACTGGGCTGCTGTCGGCAGGAGTTGTTGATACCACGAGCACTGTCTGGCATAATGTGCCTGTAAGTAGTTGTGCCTCTGTCTGTGCGGGCTTTATATACTTCTTTACCATTGTTGTTTTATGATTTTTTGGTTATACATCATTTCTTTGGTTTCTGCGAGTGCGCACTCGCAATGCCGAGAGTGCGCGGTCGCAGAGCTGTGAGTGCGCATTCGCGATGCCGAGACTGCACACTCGCATAATTGTTATTTCACAATCACTTTGACTACAGTCTTAGTGTTTCACGTTCGGCAAAGCTTAATCAAGCTTGGCTTTGCTCTCACTTAATCAACACTTTGACTACAGTCTTAGTGTTTCACGTTCGGCAAAGCTCAATCAAGCTTGGCTTTGCTCTCACTTAATCAACACTTT
>CALGGJ010000075.1 GCA_937915745.1 uncultured Prevotellaceae bacterium
AGGGCTCACTCGGGACTTGCACCCGTTAGACAATGCTCATGCCGAGCATACTAAAACCTCGCCCAACATCTGTAGCGAAGGGCGAGGTACGAGGTATGAATGAATGTATGTATGTATCTATCTACTTTTGAATATTTATAACTGCCATATCACTTCCAGTTGGCAATCCACGACTTCCAATCTACGTTCTCGAATGGAGCCTGTGCAAACTCGGTCTGCACGTCGGGTTTCTCGAGTAGGAAGCGGTCGATGAATGCCTCGACCATTGGGTATTCGGATTGTGGCAACTGGCAATGTCCGTGTCCGCTTGATATGCTGTATCCCACCCTGTCTTGTATGCCGAATGTGCGCCACACCTCTTTGGCTGCATTGACTGACACATATCCGCTTGCGTCGGCCAGCCATTCCCAATCGGTGTTGCCGAAATAGAGCAAGGCACGTGGACAGACGAGTGCAGCCAATTCGTGGTGATCGACCGGCAGGCGGGCTATCTTCTCGTTGGCATAGTCGGTCTTGATGTTAGCAAAGAACCATGCATCGTTGGTATTGAAGCTGCGTTCCACGTTGCCCAGTGTCTCGCTGAATCGCCACGATGCGATGCCACCACCGCCTGGCTCCTGAGGTATGACGAGGCAGATGCGCTCGTCGAACGCTCCGCAGTAGAGTGCACACTTGCCGGCCCACGAGCATCCGGATATGGCCAGGTGCCTGGTATCTATCTTGGTCTTTTTCTCGCCAAGCATTTGCAGTGCATCAATCACTCGTGATACACCCCAGCCCCAAAAAGAGTATGAACCGTTGTCAATCAGTTCGGGATAGAGGCGGTTGATGGGTTCCTGACCGCGTTTCTGAGTGTGTGAACAAACGTCCAACACGTTTATGTTCACAATGGCACATCCGCGGCTTGTGAACAGTCGTGTAGGCAGAGTGTTGGTCACTCCGAGCAGTGCAGGACATGGTTCGCTCATCTCCTTCGGATATTGAATCATGGCAGTTATCACTAATTCAGCATCACCATGCTTTATGGTCACCCTGAGGCTCTTGCGTTCACCGAGAGTCTCGTCCTGAGGAGCTCCGCCAAAACCTCCGAAACCGCCACCCTGTGGTGCTGCCGGTTCGCCGATCTCGGCCGTTATCTCACTCAGAGGCGTGTTGGGACGCTGGCCAATCTCATACTGCTGAAAGAGTTGTGAAATCTCGTAGCGATGGTGTTCCCAGTCTTTGAAGTCGGTCGAACGGGTGCCATCCTGAAAACGGAATGGGTCGGGCAGTTTCTCAATAAGAGGCAACTGCTCGGGAGCTACCACTGGTGCCACCTTATACTCTATCCCTGAATACTCCTTGTCGTACACACAAGGAATCTGAGCGTGAGCCGAGAGTGTCGGCATCAATAATGCTGCGATAATAGCTGTTCTCATGCTGATCTATAATTTATGTGTTAAAAAAGGATTTGCTTAGTACCCAAGAAATACAATCAGACGTATCTTTGCTGTTCCGACGCAAAGATACGAAAAGAGAATGAAAAGCGAAATGAAAAATGAAAAAAACATGATATCCGACACCAAACATACAGGTTACGACATCCATTTTTACTTTACATCTTTCATATTTCACATTATTTACCTATCTTTGCAGTTGGAAACTGCAAAGATACGTCTGATTGTATTTCTTGGGCAGTTGGAAACTGCAAAGATACGCCTGATTGTATTTCTTGGGCAGTTGGAAACTGCAAAGATACACCTGATTGTATTTCTTGGGCAGTTGGAAACGATAACCTTAACCTTAACGATGATGGCAACTTTTTGGGAGAAACAGAATATCCGTAGGAGGATGCTCGGGGTAAGAGGGAGGCTCCTATCCCCCCTTGCTGCATTCATGGCAATACTGGTCATGCTGCCTGCATGCAACAGCAAGTACGAAAAGACCGGCACGGGGGAGACCGACACACAGTCGGAACTTGCATCGAAAGATGCCGTGAACACGATGAATGACTTCAATCTTGATGGCAATGTCGAAGTTGACGGTCGCAAGTACGACTATGAATTTGCATTCGAGGCCGACCGACACCTGCCGGTAGTGATCACTACCGACGGCTACCGCTACTACGACAACCACGTGAAACTCATCATCAGCCAAGGCAACCACACGGTGGTGGAACACACATTCACCAAGCAGTCGTTTGAAGGTCTCATCCCTGGCCGCGACTACAAGCATTCAGTGCTTGCAGGATTCAACCGCAACTACATGAAGCAAGACAAGCACGACCGCTTCTACTTCGTGGCAGTAGTGGGCGACCCCGACGAAAGCGGTGACATAAACCATACCGTAGGCATCAGCATCGACACCGACGGACACATCAGCACCTCACTCCTGCAAAACGTAGATACCGACCCCACGCCCGAATCGGGAACCAACCCCAATGGCAGCATCGAGGCTGACGGCCGTAAGTATGCCGACCCCGAAGAGGATGCAGCATAACTACCCCATAAACCACAAAACGACTATGAAACAATACACACTATTTGCACTGAGCCTCATACTGAGCATCACGTGCGGTGCACAAACAAAGAGCGTTTCAATCCTGGGCGACTCTTACAGCACATTCGAAGGCTATCTGGAACCCGACACCAACTTCGTGTGGTACTACGACGGCCGGCCACGCAACAACACCAACGTAACCAACGTAGAGCAGACATGGTGGTACATCTACCTGAAACAGAATGGCTACCGACTCGAAAAGAACAACTCGTTCTCGGGCTCAACCATCTGCAACACAGGCTACAACCGCGAAGACTACAGCCGTCGCTCATTCCTGGCACGCATGGACAACCTGGGATGCCCCGACATCATACTCATATTCGGAGCCACAAACGACTCGTGGGCCAACGCACCAATAGGCGAATACAAATACGAAGGATGGACCAAAGCCGACCTCTACACATTCCGTCCGGCACTGGCCAAACTGCTCGACCACATGACCCACCGATACCTTAATACAACAATCAGATTCATACTCAACTCTGAACTCAAAGCAGAAATCAACGAATCGGTCAATACCATCTGCCAACACTACGGAGTGGAAGTCGTTGCCCTGCACGACATCGCAAAACAAGGCGGACACCCATCGATTGAAGGCATGAAATCAATAGCCCAACAACTGAAATAACAAACCCATCATGAAACAAATACTCACTATCATCATTTGTGTATGCACCAGCATCACACTCTCAGCACAAGACGAAGACAAAAACTATTTCACAGCCGAAGAAATGCCCAACGCCCTCAAGTGGTTGCCGGCACCTCCCGACACCATCGGGGCACACTTCGCATGGGACATCATGCAATACATGTGGGGCAAAGAACAACGCCTCGACCCCGAACGCGGCCCACTGGCCATAGTTGATGCCGAATGGGGCATGGGCATCGTAGAAAAAGAATTCTCAAAGCCATTCGGACTCAAGATATCAAAAGAAGATACTCCAGAGATATATCGCCTGCTCGCACTCTCAATCTACACAGCCGACGACATGGCAAAGATACCAAAAACATATTACATGCGCCGCCGCCCATTCATGCGTATGCGCGAGGGGACCAGCACACCCAGCGAAGAAAGATACCTGCGCACCAACGGCTCATACCCGTCAGGACATACAATACTGGGCTGGATAACAGCACTGCTCATGACCGAAATCAACCCCGACTGCGCAGAGGCAGTCCTGGCACGCGCACTCACATACGGCGAGAGCCGAGTCATAGTAGGCGCACATTGGCAGAGCGACGTAGATGCCGGATACCTCATGGCATCAGCAGCATACGCCAAACTACACACCAGCGACCGATTCCTCGACCAAATGCGCAAAGCACAGAAAGAATTCAAGAAAAAAACAAAGAAACAATGAGACACATACTGCTTACTGCACTATTTGCAATATCCATCATAGCCGAGGCGCAAACAACCGCCGTGACCTCTCCACCACCCACACTCACCCAGTGGCTCGCCGGCAAAGAGTCGGAACTCGACCCTTGGTATAAGAAATATGTGAGTGCCGAAGGGTTGCCGATAGTAGCATCAGAGGCAGTGAGCGACACCGCCATGCTGCAAGCACGATACATCGTCAACCACATGCTCAGCCGCATACCACAAGCCCGCGAAGAAATGATAAGATGCCACTTCCGCATAGGTGTGGCAGGTTATAAGGAAAACATTACCGACCTGCCCGAATGCAAGATGATGAAAGTGTGGTGGCCCGATACCGACTGGGACCAACGTGGCCGCGGATACGGAGCAACACTGCAACTGCCAGTCATGTCGATAGGCGAGGAAAACCTGGTGAAGATACCCAACTTCCGTGAGCGATATTGGAGTGAAAGCATAATGGTGCACGAATTTGCACACAACGTAGATTTTGCCATGAGCCGAGTGAGCTCTGCATTCCGCGACAGTCTGCGCACTGCATTCCGCGAAGCCAGGAACGAAGGACTGTGGCAGGGCACATACTCAATGACCAACTCGGCCGAATACTTCGCCGAAGGTGCACAAGCATGGTTCAACACATGCCGCATGGTAGTGCCAGCCAAAGACGGAGGACAGCGGTTCACACTCAAAACCCGCGAACAACTGCAAGACTACGACCCCAGGCTCTTTCGCCTCTGTCAATCAATCTTCCCTGATGAGCACTTGCACGGCTATCACTTTGAATAACATCACGGACATGTGCATATGGAAGCCCGCCCTCGCATCGTACGTATTGGCAGGACTATGCAGTTGCAAGTTCCACTATCTTATTGACAGCGGCCAATAGTCCGTCAGCATTTTTTCCTCCAGCCGTAGCGAAATGTGGCTGTCCGCCACCACCGCCTTGTATCAACTTGGCAGCTTCGCGCACCATCACACCTGCATTCAATCCAGCCCTAACAAGGTCATCGCTCGTACCCACTGTGAGCATCGGCTTGTTGGCATACACGCTACCGATAGCCACGAGAAGACTGTCGGTGAATTGTGCTCGCAACTGGAATGCAAGGTCCTTCGCCGTCTGGGGGTCAACCGGCAGCACACCCGACACCACCTTTATACCATTCACCTGCTTGGCATCTGCAATGAGGTTGCGCTTGAAGTTGGCAGCCTGTTGCTGGCGGAAGTCCTCTACCTGCTGCTTCAGTTCAGCATTGTCGCTTATATATCGTTGAATCGCTCCGAGTATGTCGGGAGCATTATTGAACAGCGCACGCACATCGTTCATGATGTCTTGAGTGCGGTCGAGCCACTCCTCAACCTTACGACCCGTGATTGCCTCTATGCGTCGCACACCGGCAGCAATAGAACTCTCGCTGATGATGCGCACCATACCCAAACGGCCGGTCGATGCAGCATGACATCCTCCGCAGAACTCAACCGACGTGCCGAACTTTACTACACGCACTCGGTCGCCATATTTTTCGCCAAAGAGGGCTATAGCGCCCAGTTTGCGAGCCTCCTCGATTGGTGTGTCGCGGAATTCCTCAAGCGGGAGGTCCTGGCGAATCTTGTCGTTGACAATGTGTTCAACTTCGCGCAGCTGTTCGGGAGTCACTTTCTCAAAATGTGAGAAGTCGAAACGAAGACTGTCGGCTGTTACATACGAGCCTTTCTGCTCAACGTGAGTACCAAGCACCTGACGCAATGCCTCGTCGAGTAGGTGTGTGCAGGTGTGATTGGCCTCTATATCGCGACGGCGGTCGGTATCGACACATGCCATGAATTCGGCCGACGGGTCGAGCGGAAGATGGTCAACTATATGTATGGCCTGCCCGTTTTCTTTTTTGGTGTCAACCACATTGATTGTTTCGGTCTCATTCACCAGCACACCTGTATCGCCCACTTCACCGCCCATTTCTGCATAGAAAGGCGTTTGGTCGAGCACCACCTCATACACTACACCCTTCTTCTGCTTCACCTCACGGTATTTCAGTATATGGCAAGTATATTCAGTATAATCATACCCTACGAACTGCGTTTCATCATCGCCAAGAATGGTCCAATCGCCCATTTCTACTTGTGCAGCATTTCGTGCGCGCTCTTTTTGCTTTTGCATTTCGAGATTGAAGGCAGCCTCATCCACTGTCATTCCTTGTTCGCGGCAAATAAGTTCAGTAAGGTCAAGTGGGAAACCGAAGGTGTCAAACAGGCGGAAAGCATCTTCTCCGGCGACGATGGTCTTACCTTCGGCCTTGACCGATGCGATAAGATCGTCGAGCATACGGATACCGTTGGCTAAAGTACGGAGGAACGAGTCTTCTTCTTCTTTCATCACCTTCATAATCAGCTCGCGCTGTGCTGCAATCTCGGGGAATGCATCGCCCATCTCCTCGATGAGTGTTGGCACAAGGCGATAGATGAACGCCTCTTTTTGTCCGAGGAATGTGTATCCGTACCGCACTGCCCGCCGCAATATCCGGCGTATGACATATCCTGCCTTCGCATTGCTTGGCAACTGGCCGTCGGCGATAGCGAAGGCTATTGCCCTGAGGTGGTCGGCAACAACACGCATGGCCACATCGGTCTTTTCGTCGGTACCGTATTTCACACCGGCTATGTCACCAATAACCTTTATGATTGGCTGGAACACGTCGGTATCATAGTTTGACGTCTTTCCCTGCAGTGTGCGCACCAGGCGCTCGAATCCCATACCGGTATCGATAACCTTGGCAGGCAGCGGTTCGAGCGACCCGTCGGCCTTGCGGTTGTATTGCATAAACACGAGATTCCATATCTCGATTACCTGCGGATGGTCTTTGTTCACCAGTTCGCGTCCGGGAATGCTTGCTTTCTCCTCGGCCGAGCGCGAATCGACATGGAGTTCAGAGCAAGGGCCGCATGGGCCTGTATCGCCCATCTCCCAGAAGTTGTCGTGTTTGTTGCCATTGATAATATGGTCTTTAGGCAAGAACTGTTCCCAAATGGCAGCAGCCTCGTTGTCGCGTTCCAATCCCTCGTCGGCGGCACCCTCAAACACCGTGGCATAGAGGTCGGCAGGGTTAATCTTCAGCACATCTACAATGTATTCCCACGCCCAGCTGATGGCTTCTTTCTTGAAATAGTCGCCAAACGACCAGTTGCCAAGCATCTCAAACATAGTGTGGTGGTAGGTATCATGGCCCACCTCTTCTAGGTCGTTATGCTTTCCGCTCACACGCAGGCACTTCTGGGAGTCGGCCATACGACGGCTTTTAGGCTGCACATTACCAAGAATGATATCCTTGAATTGGTTCATGCCTGCATTGGTGAACATGAGTGTAGGGTCGTCTTTCACTACCATTGGTGCCGATGGAACTATCAGGTGTCCCTTCGACTCGAAGAATCGCTTGTACGATTCGCGTATTTCTTTTGCTGTCATGATTTTTATTTATCGGTATGTTTTGTTTTCAAACTGCAAAGGTAGCTAAATAAAGTGAAAAGTGAAATGTGTAAACTAAAAAATAAGCATGAAGGTTTGTATATTTATAATCTGACATTGATTTTTTCACTCTTTACATTTCACTTATCACACCCTTTTCGTATCTTTGCAATCCAGATCTATTTATACCACCATCTATAGTCATGCCGCAACTATCTGTAATCATACCAGTATATAAGACATCGGCCACACTCGGCCGCTGTATTGACAGCATCCTTGCCCAGACGTTCGATGACTGGGAAGCCATACTTGTTGACGACGGTTCGCCCGACGATTGTCCGTCTATATGCGATGATTATGCAGCTCAAGATCATCGCATAACCGTCATACATAAAGCGAACGGAGGGCTGAGCGATGCCCGCAACGCAGGTATGAAGGTTGCAAAAGGCGATTGGATTACCTTTGTTGACAGCGACGACTACATCAGTGCCGACACATTCCAATCCATCATCAATGCAGCAGAAAGTGAAGACGAGGTTGAGGTGATAGAGTATCCCATAGACGTGAAAGACGGACAACCATCGGGGTACAGCCTCGTTTTTGCCGACACACTCTATCCCGACATCAATACATATTGGCTCGAAACTCATGCCTACCAGCACACTTATGCTTGCAACAAGGCTTTGCGCAGTTATATTGCAAAGAACGCTGAGTTTCCTGTGGGTAAGAAATTTGAAGACTCATGGTGGTTGCCACAGGTGCTGAGTACCGACCCACAGGTGATGACCATCAGTGGCGGGCGCTACTTCTATACCAGCAACGACACAGGTATCACTTCCACGGCCAGCGGCCATGACACACTTTCGTTGCTCAACGCCGGCATTCAGGCATCACATATGCTTGGCATATCGCTCGACGGCACCGATGCTGCACCGTGGTATCTGAGTTTGCTCAACACTCAAATCGATGTATGCCGACAGCTGCACACCAAGCCCATCCTGCCCACTCGCCGATTGCCGCTATCGACTGCTACCACAGCGGCTGCACGCATAAAGATATTAATGCTCAACGCACTTGGAATAAACGCCTTATGCCGAATAATGAGAATGATGCCCCGACGACACTGATTACGTTCATCATACCTTACCACAACGAGCCTCAGCCGATGCTCATTCAGTGTCTGGACAGCATAAACAAGATTTGTTGTGCTGACACTGTGTGTGAAGTAATTGTAGTTGACGACGGAAGCACCATCAATCTGTCTCAATCTCTTTCTGACAGATATCCACGCCTGCGATACTTGTGCCACGATACATCGCGCGGACTCAGTGCTGCACGCAACACAGGTATCGAAGCCGCACAAGGGCAATACATACAGTTTGTGGATTCTGACGATTATCTCCTGCCCCACATATACACCACATGCATCGATACGCTCTTGAAAGAACGATGCGACATCCTCATCTTTGGCGAGCATCGAAAGACAAGCATCATCTGCACCGGTGCCAATTATATGCTGCACCACAACCTCCGCGCGGCAGCATGGGGCTATACGTTCAGGCGTTCGGTGCTCGGTGGTTTACGTTTCACAGAAGGCGTACTTCACGAAGACGAAGAGTTCACACCGCTCTTGCTGCTTAGTTGCAACAGTGTCGCTGTTACCGACTTCAACCCATATTTCTATCGTCAGCGCACTGGCAGCATCACCAACACAGCCGACAGGCAATGGATAGAACGCCGGCTCAACGATACAGAAGCCGTCATTTTGCGGTTGAAGTCGCATCTGCCATCGCTCGGCACAAGCGAGAAAGACGCTCTTGAGCGACGCATCAGCCAACTGTCGATGGATTATATATACCGGGCAATACGCCTCACACACAGTATTTCATATATACGCCAACGCATCTGCCGACTGCGCGCGCTCGGCCTCTACCCTCTTCCTGTACGCCGCTACACGTGGAAATACTGGTTGTTCAGCCTGACTACACATATTGCAGGATTTTAGATGGCTGAATTTTCTCCCTACAAATCTTTCTCGCCATACATAGAGTTCCACCATGCAGGGTTGTCTTTCAGATATTTGGCAAACCATGCAAAGATGGTGTTTTGCCAGCGTATGCGTTTCTGATAGTCGAGAATGTGGTGGTCCTGAGCTTTCACCAGCACCATTGCAGTTTCACGCCCAAGCAGTTTCAGGGCTGTGTACATCTGTATGCTCTCGCCTACCGGCACGTTCGTATCTGCATCGCCATGCAGGAAGAGCAGTGGCGTGTGTATTTTGTCGGCTCGGAACAATGGGCTTTGTTCTACAAAAAGATGGCGGTCGGTCCACGGATAGCTGTTGGCCATACTTACCTCGCTGTAGCTGTATCCCCAGTAGCCTTCGCCCCAGTAGCTGGTGTGATCGCTTATGCCCGCATGAGAGATGGCAGCGGCAAAGATGTCGGTCACGGTCTGCAGATACTGTGTCATGAATCCTCCATAGCTTGCCCCTATACATCCTATCTTCTTTGCATTGACATACGTGTGTTGCCTGCAGAATGTCTGTGTGGCTTCGATTATGTCCTGAGCCACACCCTCGCCTGCGGTGTTTACGTGCCGTGCAGAGAATTCCTGTCCGAAACCGGTGGCTCCCGACGGGTTGACTACCAGCACCACATATCCCAACGATGCATATGCGTGTTGTGGGTATCGGCTCTCGAAGTTGCGGCTTGTAGGGCTGCATCCTCCGTAGTAGTTCACTATCATAGGATATTGCTTCGAGGGTTCGAACGATGCCGGCAGATAGTAGCGGCAACATATTGTGTCGCCCCGACTGCTGACGAAGGTCCACGGCTCGCACCGCCCCAGTCGTACGTCTTTCAGTGTCACGGCGCTGAGGTCTTCGACCAGTTGTGTCTTGTGCCGCCGCAGGTCGATGGTATAGAGGCGGTCGCTGTTCGATGCACTCAGACCGTAGAAGGCCATTACGGGCGATGTGGCAGCAAAGCTCATGCTCATGACCATCTCTTCGGGTACCGACACCTTACTTATCCTGTACGTCTTCGGGTTGAGGCAGAAGAGGTTGACCGAATCGCGGTCTTCTGCAGTGAAGTATATGTTGCCGTCGGCACGGTTCCATTTCATCCTGCCCACCGACGGATTGAATGTTTTCGTGAGCGGTATGAACTGTCGGTTGCTGTACACGTACAGTTGTTGGTCTATCATGCTTGGTGTCTGTCCGGCTTTCACATTAAGTCCGATACCGCCTAATGCCTCGGGCGACCCTGCAACGAGTATCTGCCTGCCGTCGGGCGAGAAACATGCCTGGCTGATAAATCCGTCGCGTTCGACCACCAATTCGGTCTGCATCGTTGTCAGGTTCATGCGATAGAGCGAGAAGACGGTGGTAGGCCGTGCCGTGAGTCGCGACTCGCTTTTCATGAACAATATCTGGCTACCGTCGTCGCTTATATCCTGCAACGATATGTTGTGGTGTCCGTAGGTGAGTGGCTGCATCAGCCCCGTTCGCATATCATAGCGTGCTATGTTGGTGCGTGTGCGCCATCCTGGCTGTCGGTCATCGGGTTCCACAACCTGATACACTCCTGTATCTTCCTTCGGACCCTCGGTCTGTATGGTGTAGATGAGGAAATCCTCGGTGGGACTCATGGTGTAGTTTCCGTTCGGCAGGTTCTGTGCCAGCACTTGCTGCGTCCCCGACAGTGGCTCGGTGGCAATGAGTTGACGTCCGTCTATACCCTCGCGCACAAAATAATATTTGTCGGAGCGTGGCATCCAGCGTATTCCGCTCGACACTTCGCGCAGCGTGTTGCCTGTCTGCAAATCTACCAGTCGGGCGCGTGCTGAGGTCGTGCCACCCGGGCGGACTGTCGAGTAGTTGACTATGAGGTAACGTCCATTTGGAGAAATTGATGCACCGCTGAAGTGTGTACCGTGTATCACATCCATGAAATTGTAGTCGTGTCTGGCTGTATAGTCGCCCACACTTATCGTGTTTTCGCGGTCGCAGTCGATGCTTATCTTCACCGAGTCGCTCTCGCCGGGCATCGACAGATATTTCACGACGACCCTGTGTGTGGCAGGTTCGGTTTGTACGTATCCCGACATCTGGCGATGTCCATCTACATACAGTTGATAGTGGTTCAAGCCTGCGACGTTGATTGTGAGGTCGGTGTATGCCTGCGATGCGAAGCTGAAGCCGAGCAGACCTATCTTCACCCCGTCGGTAGTGGCAGGTAAGGCTGGAGCATCGAGGTTGGCTGCCTCGTCGAGAAGGTCGAAGCTGATTTGCTGGTCGATGAGTGTCTTGTCGGCATATCGTTTTGAATTGACATCGGTGGAGTCAACGATGAATGGTGGCTGTATGGTGTATGGACCGGCATGACGCATAGTGGTGACATCTATGGTTGCTGCATCTGCGTGCGACGTGGCAATGATGCACAAAATGGCCGATGCGTAAACGAATAATGGTTTCATGGTCGGGTTGCTGATATGAGTTGTTTTATGTTTTGATTGAATTCGTTGGCCGACATGAGTTTCTCCATGCCGATATGCATGCGGAAGCGCCAGTAGTGCCGTGGGTTGGCAGGAATGTTGATACGTTCTTGCGAGGGGTTTGCCATCCGCAGGTGCTCGTCGGTAGCGAGCCAGTCTTGAATGGTAAGCACGCACAGTGCCGAAGGGCATCGCAGGTGGTCGGAAATGACTCGTCGGCACAATGCTCCCGGCATGTCTTTCGGTGCCTCGCCCTGCAGCGACAACACATCAGTGTAGTATCTTTGTGCCCGCTGTGCGTCTTCCTGCCACCAGCCACGCATCGATGGTGTGTCGTGGCTTGAGATGGTGCAGACCGACAGCAGCGGGTAGGTCTGCGGGTCGCCAAACTCTACATACATGGCTTTGGGCATACTTTGTATCTCGAGGCTCAGGATGCCCAATTCGTTCATCACCCACCGTGTGCATTCGGGCACCATGCCGAGGTCTTCGCCACATACTATCATCTGGGTTGAATGTATGATGGCCGGCAGTTTCTTCATTGCCTCCTCATACCAGAACTGGTTGTGGCGGTGATAGAAGAAATCTTCATAGAGTGCATCAAACGCACGTTGCCCGTCGGCACTCAGCTGTCGGTATGGTTCTTCGTTTTTGGCCGAAATGCGCGGATGGAAGAGCAAGTGGTTGTGAAGGTCTTGCAGATACATCTCGCGCACAAATGGCACCCCGCGGCTCTCTATCTCTTCGCGGCTCAAAGGCATGGCAGGCGAGAAGTGTCCGAGCAGGCCTGTGCGGTGCGGACTTGGTATCTCCCAAATGCGGAAGAATCCCAGTATGTGGTCGATGCGATATGCCGAGAAGTATTGCGACATACGTTTCATTCTTCCGCACCACCACCGGTAGCCGTCGCGTGCCATCACACTCCAGTTGTAGGTTGGGAAGCCCCAGTTCTGTCCGTCGGTGCTGAAGAAGTCGGGCGGGGCACCGGTCTGCTGGTCGAGGTTGAAGTAGTGCGGATTCTGCCACGTCTCCACACACCGGCGATTGACGCCTATTGGTATGTCGCCTTTCAGTATGATGCCATGTCGGCGTGCATAACGGCCCACGGCCAACAGCTGGCGATGCAGGCAGAACTGCACGTAAATGTAGTACCCCACCTCGGTGGCATGTTGACGGAAGAGTGCATCTACGTCGGCTGTGTTGTAGGCAGCGTGAGCCGGCCATTGTGTGTAGTCGGAGGTGGAGTATGTATCGCGCAGGAAAGAGAACACCGAGTAGGGTCGCAGCCATTCGTCGTTGTCATTTACAAAACGCTTACAGGCGGCACTGTGCAGTGTCCGGGCGCCCTCGTAGGCATAGAGTTGGCGCAGGTAGTCTTGCTTCAGTGCCTCGACTGCCTCGTAGTTGATTTCGGGCAGTGCATTGAGTTTCCTGCGCTCGCGCCCGTAGGCCGTCATAGCCCGTTTGGTCGGCAGGGGCGACATCTGGCGCAGGTCTATATACTGCGGATGCAGAGCGTTGACCGACATCACGTTGTAGGGATAAGAGTCGGTCCATCTGTGTGAGGCGGTAGTGTCGTTCACCGGCAGGAGCTGCACCACCCTCATGCCCACTTTCACCGCCCAGTCGATGAGCTGTCGGAGGTCGCCGAAATCGCCCACACCCTGACTGCCATTGCTGCGCAACGAAAAGACAGGCACTGCAACACCGGCCACACGAACCGGCTCCATCCACCAGTCGCGGCAGTCGTAGCTGTCGCAGCCGCGCTCTACACGTACCACGTGTGGCAGTACACCCACCTCGCGACGGAACTCACGACCCTCATACGTAACGAAATAGCGATATTCAACATCGTCACCCACCGCGGCCTGCATCTCGATACTGCCGCTCCACATACGGCCGTCGGACGTGTGCAGGGGCAATTCTACTGCATCATGGCCTGCACGGCTCACACTCACATGGAGTTCCTCGCCCCACCGCGTGAAGTATTCTATCTGAAATCTTATCTGCATATCGATTGATTATTCCGACCGCAAATTTACGAAATAAATAGGAATCCATAAAGCATAAACACGTTTTTTTTGATAAACTCGTGATACGCCCACCACGAAACTGGCGGCCATACTGACGGCAGAAATAATGTTTTACAAGGTTTGTATGTATAAGTTACACATTCTGCAATGTGTATAAGTTTCATGTTTTATAAGTTGCATATTACCTTTTTTAAGTTACACATTAGATACACTCCTACTTTAAGTTACACATTAGATACACTCCTACGCTTCGCTCCGTCGGTATGACAGGCCTGCCTGTCGGTATGACAGGGCGGAACGTTCCTGCAAAACAGCAAAGGTTTTTTGAACTCACCAGTTTTCTGTATAGAACAACGTTTCATTAAAGTCATACCGACGGAGGTATGAAATACCGTAGGAGTGTATCTGCACATGAAACATATACCTGCGAAGCATGAATGATGTTTGAAAAAGAATGCATCGACTAAAACCAACTGAAATATTTACCTGAAACAACTGAAATATTTACCTGAAACAACTGAAATATTTACCTTAACCAACTGAAATAAATACCAGAACCATCAGGAGAATTTACCTGAAGGTCCTGGGAAAAACTTAAAATTGTGGTGTAATTTTCATAAATTGTCGTACAATTTTTATAAATTGTGGGAGAATTTTAATAAATTGTGACCACAATTTTAAGAACACTCCATGGCACGCAGGCAAATATTCCATGGTCCGCAGGCAAACACTCCATGGTCCGCAGGCAAATATTTCCACATTCCGGAGCAATTGTCGCAACCGAAAACTCCTCACCTCCAAGACCACCCGAAGGTCGCAGATTGTCATGCAGGGATATCATTTTCGCAGTTTTCAACCACCGCCTGCACACATTATACAAGTATTATACAAAAACTCTTGCCCATCTCGACAAAAAACACTTACTTTGCAGGCTGGCGCTGTGCTTCTTTGTCTGACAACCAAGACTACGTAGATACCGCCAGAAACAGAATTACACAAGTTTAACAATACAATATTCATTATGGCAAAAGACAAAAAGCTCTTCTCGGAGTTTACCGCCCCTTCCCGACAAGAATGGATTGACAAGATAATTGTTGACCTCAAGGGTGCAGACTTCGACAAGAAAATGGTGTGGCGTACCAACGAAGGTTTCAACGTCCAGCCATTCTATCGCCGCGAAGACCTCGAAGGCAACAAAGCCACCGACTCACTTCCAGGCGAGTTCCCGTTCATCCGCGGCAACAAGCGCGACAACAACGTCTGGTATGTCCGGCAAAACATCGAGGTTTGTGAAGATGACGGCAATACAGATGCAACATCGGCCGTCAAGGCAGCCAACTCAAAAGCGCTCGACATACTGATGAAAGGTGTCGATTCGCTCGGATTCCACTTTGCAGGCAAACTGGTGAGCCGCGAGACAGTAGAGACACTGCTCAAAGACATCGAACCGACATGCGTGGAACTCAACTTCACGACATGCCAGGGCAAGTGCGCAGAACTGGCCAAAATCCTCGTTGCATACTTCAAGGACCACGGCTACGACCTCAAAAAGTGTGAAGGCAGCATCAACTTCGACCCTATCCGGAAAATCCTGAAAGCAGGAAAAGACACAAGCGAAAAGATAGCGCAGGCACCTGCACTCATCGAAGCACTGAAAGAACTCCCTGCATACCGATGCGTCAACATCAACTCGGTTGCACTGGTAAACGCCGGAGCATACATCTACCAAGAACTGGGATACGCACTGGCATGGGGCAACGAATACCTCCAGCAAATGACAGACGCAGGAATAGCGGCAGATGAAGCAGCCAGCCGCATCAAATTCAATATGGGCATCGGCGGAAACTACTTCATGGAAATAGCAAAATTCCGCGCAGCACGCATGTTGTGGGCACAAATCGTAAAACAATACAACCCTGAATGCGACAGCTCATGCATGATGCACATCTGCGCCACCACCACCACCTACAACCAGACAATGTTCGACAGCTACGTCAACCTGCTCCGCAGCCAGACGGAAACAATGTCGGCAGCACTGGCAAACGTAGAATCAATCGTCGTAACACCATTCGACAAACCATACGAAACACCGAACGACTTCTCAGAGCGACTGGCACGCAACCAGCAACTACTGCTCAAAGAAGAAGCACACTTCAACAAAATAGTTGACGTGGCCGGTGGCTCATACTACGTAGAACACCTCACACAAGCCATAGCAGAGCAAGCATGGAAACTGTTCCTCGACGTAGAAGCCAACGGAGGATTCCTCGCCCAGACCCTCGCAGGTACAGTGCAGGACACCATCAACGAAACCAACAAGACACGCCACGCCAACGCAGCAAAACGCAAAGAATTCATCCTGGGAACCAACCAATTCCCTAACTTCACAGAAAAGAGCGAAGGCAAGCGCCCTGCCGCAAGATGCTGCCACTGCTGCAGCGACGAAGCAAGCACCATCAGCCACCTCGAAGGCAGCCGGATGGCAAGCGAATTCGAAGAACTGCGCCTCGCCACCGAAGCAGCCAAGAAACAACCGGTGGCATTCATGCTCACAATCGGAAACCTCGCTATGCGACAGGCACGTGCACAGTTCTCGTGCAACTTCCTTGCAGCAGCCGGATACAAGGTAATCGACAACCTCGGATTCGCTACCGTGGAAGAGGGAGTGGAAGCAGCAATGAAAGCAAATGCCGACATCGTGGTACTCTGCTCGTCTGACGACGAATACGCAGAATATGCCATACCTGCATTCAAGGCACTTGGTGGCCGCGCCATCTACATCGTGGCCGGAGCACCGGCCTGCATGGAAGACCTCAAGGCCGCAGGCATCGAAAACTTCATACACGTAAGAAGCAACCAGCTGGAGACACTGCGTCAGTTTAACAAAATGTTGAATATCTAAAAAAGTCAGGAGCAATGAGAAAAGATTTTAATTCAGTAGATATATATGCTGGCATCCAGGCAAAGAACGGCCAGCAATGGCAGAAGGAATCAGGAATCACTGCCAACTGGAGAACTCCTGAGCAGATAGACATCCAGCCAGTATATACCAAGGAAGACCTCGAAGGCATGGAACACCTCGACTTCGCAGCAGGCATACCGCCATTCCTTCGCGGACCATACTCAATGATGTACCCGTTCCGCCCGTGGACCATACGCCAGTATGCAGGATTCTCCACAGCCGAAGAGTCGAACGCATTCTACCGCCGCAACCTCGCATCGGGACAGAAAGGACTCTCTGTCGCATTCGACCTCCCCACACACCGTGGCTACGACCCCGACAACGAGCGTGTGGTAGGCGACGTGGGTAAGGCAGGTGTATCAATCTGCAACCTCGAAAACATGAAACGACTCTTCGAAGGCATTCCACTCGCAAAGATGTCGGTTTCGATGACAATGAACGGAGCAGTGCTTCCTATCCTGGCATTCTACATCAACGCAGGACTCGAACAAGGAGCCCAACTTGAAGAAATGGCCGGAACCATACAAAACGACATCCTCAAAGAGTTCATGGTGAGAAACACATACATCTATCCACCTGCATTCTCAATGAAGATTATCGCCGACATCTTCGAATACACAAGTCAGAAGATGCCTAAGTTCAACTCAATCTCCATCTCGGGCTACCACATGCAGGAAGCAGGCGCAACTGCCGACATCGAGCTGGCCTACACACTGGCCGACGGTATGGACTACCTGCGTGCAGGCGTGAACGCCGGAATCGACATCGACGCCTTCGCACCACGCCTCTCGTTCTTCTGGGCCATCGGTATGAACCACTTCATGGAAATAGCCAAGATGCGTGCCGGACGCCTGCTCTGGGCCAAGATAGTGAAGAGTTTCGGAGCCAAGAACCCTAAGTCCATGGCGCTGCGCACACACTCACAGACATCGGGATGGTCGCTTACCGAGCAAGACCCGTTCAACAACGTGGGACGCACGTGTATCGAAGCCATGGCAGCAGTATTGGGTCACACCCAGTCGCTCCACACCAACGCACTCGACGAGGCCATCGCACTGCCTACCGACTTCTCGGCCCGTATTGCACGCAACACGCAGATATACATACAGAACGAGACTCAGGTGTGCAAGCAGATTGACCCTTGGGCAGGTTCGTACTATGTAGAAACCCTCACCAACGAACTCGTTGACAAAGCCTGGGCACACATCCAGGAAATCGAGAAACTCGGCGGTATGGCTAAAGCCATCGAGACGGGTCTGCCAAAGATGCGCATCGAAGAGGCCGCAGCACGTACACAGGCCCGCATCGACTCGGGTACTCAGTCAATCATCGGTGTGAACAAATACCGCCTCGACCACGAAGACCCAATCGATATTCTCGAAATCGACAACACCGCAGTGCGCAAGCAGCAGGAAGAATCGCTGGCAAAGGTACGTGCCGGGCGCGACGAGGCAGCATGCAAGGCCGCATTGGCCGAGATTACGAAGTGTGTGCAAGAGTTTGCAGACGGCAAGAAGAGCGAGCACAACCTGCTTGACCTTGCAGTGAAGGCTGCCGGCCTGCGTTGTACACTCGGCGAAATATCCGACGCCTGCGAAGCAGTTGTAGGCCGATACAAAGCAATAATCAGAACTATCAGCAACGTGTATTCATCAGAAAGTAAGTCGAGCGACCTCTTTGCACAGGCTTGCAAGATGACAGAGGAGTTCGCACAGAAGAACGGACGTCGTCCACGCATCATGATTGCCAAGATGGGTCAGGACGGTCACGACCGCGGCGCCAAGGTGTGCGCCACCGGTTATGCCGACTGTGGATTTGACGTAGATATGGGACCTCTATTCCAGACACCGGCCGAATCGGCACGTCAGGCAGTCGAAAACGACGTCGATGTGCTTGGAGTAAGCTCGCTGGCAGCTGGTCACAAGACACTCATCCCACAGGTAATTGAAGAGTTGAAGAAACTCGGACGCGAAGATATCCTCATCATCGCCGGCGGTGTAATCCCTGCCCAGGACTACGACTTCCTCTACAAGGCAGGCGTGGCTTGCATCTTCGGACCTGGCACCCCGGTCAGCAAATCGGCTGTCGAAATGATGACTATTCTGAACGAAGACTAATTAACACTGACTGACTATGCCGTCCGGATGGCAACCATACGACCATCCAGACGGCATTTATCCCATGTCGGTCATTAGCGTTTTGATGATTTTAAGTTTATTTTTAAGCAGGTTTCTTGCGG
>CALGGJ010000076.1 GCA_937915745.1 uncultured Prevotellaceae bacterium
CGGATGAAATCCAAAGTTTTCAAAGCGCGAAACAGTCTAATGACCGATTTGGGTTTAGTATTTCTCATCCTCAGCAGTGAGGTCATCATGAGTAAGTTTCTTTCGGTCTATACTGCGCCATGCATATATGATATATGCCAGCACAAACGGAACAAGCAGCGATACATAGAACATGGTTCGGAGAGTAAATTCGCTACTACACGAGTTGCGCATATTAAGACTTGATTGCAAATCGGCATTCGAGGGATAGTAGCATGTATTGAAATAGGCCGTAGCAAGCAGCAGCGATACTACTGTCAGCACCGTACCGATACCTGCAAACCAAATACCGTAGATGTATGTATCCTTATCCCGGCTCTTTATTAAAGTAACGACAATGCCGTAAAGCACAAGTATCACTCCTGCCAAGAAGACGGACAAGAGCGGTAGCGACCCGAACAGGTTGTGGAAGTATTTGTATGGTTCCATCGCTACGACGAGTGTCTTGGGGTCGTAAGCATAGCCTTCTTTCAACATGACGTACACACAGAATGTGAGGAAGAGGACAAGGAAGATGGCAGAGTTTATGATAAGTGCACGGCGGTTGCGCTCGCGCAGCGTGGTGTCGTCTATGTTGTTAATGGTGTAGAGGTTTCCAAGCAGACGAGCAAGGAACAGCACGGCAAGACCAAATATCAGGTTCCAAGGATTGAGCAGTGCATCGAGACCATGTGATGCATTTGCCCAGCGACTCACAACCATTCCATTCACACCGACATCGCTTGGGTTGATTATGTTTGATGTCTCGACAATGAAGTTGCTGCCCGTAAAAAACGTGGCAACTGCTACGCCTAAGAGCAACGGACCTACGATTCCATTGACGACAAGGAACATCTGGAATGTGTATATACCCAGCAGGTTGCCCATTTTATTTTGGAATTCATAGCTTACAGCCTGTAGTACAAAAGAGAACAGAATTATCATCCACAGCCAGTATGCACCTCCAAACGATGTTGAATAGAACAACGGATAGGATGCAAAGAATGCGCCTCCGAATGTGACGAGTGTAGTAAAGGTGAATTCCCACTTTCTCCCTGTTGAGTTAACAAGCAGACGTCGTTCATCGGCTGTGCGTCCAAGTTCAAACAGTTGTGAGTTGGCACCCTGCACAAACATGAGGAACACCAACAATGCGGCCAGAAGGGCCACGATGAAACACCAGTAATGTTGTAAAAATTCGTATGTCATAGCTCTGGTCCTTTCTTGATTTGTTTACACATGATGCTAATCTCTACAGCCAACATAAGTGTGAAGAGCACGAGGAATATGAAGAACGTGGTCATTACCGACGAAGCAGGCAGCGCACTTACACTCACCCACGTAGGCAGCATGTCCTGAATGGTCCACGGCTGGCGTCCGAACTCGGCCACAAGCCATCCACATTCGCTCACTATATATGCCACGGGTATGCACCACAGGGCTGCCGTCCATAGCCATTTCGCACGTTTTGTAAGCCATCCAAGGCGCACGAACTTGAATCGCGATGTGATTTCGTTGCTATAAAGATATACGATGAGCAGGAAGAAGAGCAGGATGAACAGGCATCCACCACCCACCATAATGCGGAAAGCATAGAAGCATATCGGTATGTATGGCACCACCTGCGCTGCATCTTCTATGTATCCATATCCCAACCACGGCAGGCGTTCCTTGACTGCCTCGGCAGCATGTTCCATCGTGACAGAGTCGCCCTCTTGCTTCGCTTTCCTGTAGTCGGCCAATGCTTCAAGTGCCATGTGTCCGTTGCTTATCTTTTCCGACAGACGCATCTCGCTTGTGCTGTCGGATGTGCTGTATCCATCGATTATATCCCGCACTCCCGGCACGAATCCATGAATGTCGCGCGTGGCAAGAAACGACAGAGCGTAAGGCATCGCAATTCGCATCGGTGCCTCGTCCTGGTTCTGCCAGTCGGGTTGACTGAATGGGTTGACAGCCGATATGATGGTGAGCGACTGGTCGTTACCTCCCTTGTAGAGAGCCTCCATCGCAGCCAGTTTCATGGGTTGTGTCTGCCCCACGGTATATGCCGAGTGGTCGCCCGATATGGCCACGAGCAACGACGAGATGAGTCCGAACACAGCTCCTACCTTCAGGCTCTGACGTGCAAACTCGGTGTTGCGATGCTTGATGAGGTACCATGAACTGACACCCACGACAAATACGGCTCCCAACACCCATGCCGAGAGTACTGTGTGGCAGAATTTATCGACTGCCACTGGCGAGAGTGCCACGTCGAAGAAACTGGTCATCTCGTTGCGCATAGTGTCGGGATTGAACTCCTGACCCACGGGATGCTGCATCCATGAGTTGGCCACGAGTATCCACCATGCCGAAATCGTTGCACCAAGGCCTGTAAGCCATGTTGATGCCAGGTGGAATCCGCGGCTCACCTTCTTCCATCCGAAAAACATGACTGCCACGAACGTGGATTCCATGAAGAATGCCACGATGCCTTCGATGGCGAGTGGTGCACCAAACACATCTCCTACGATGTAAGAATAGTTGCTCCAGTTGGTGCCGAACTCAAATTCGAGGATGATGCCGGTAGCCACTCCCATGGCGAAGTTGATGCCGAAGAGTCGCTGCCAGAACTGAGTGGTGATTTTCCAAAACTCACTACCGGTGCGGTAGTATATCGTTTCCATCACACCCATCACCACGGCAAGCCCCAACGTGAGCGGGACAAAGAGCCAGTGATAGATGGCGGTGAGTGCAAATTGGGCTCGTGCCCAGTCAATCATGTCTAAATCCATAAGAATTAATGAATAATTTCAAACAATAATAACGAAAACGCTGGCTTCGCGGGTCATTTGTTTTGTGGCGGAATGATTGATGTTGCCACAAATTCGGCTTCGTTGCCCTCGGTGGCATGTTGCTTTATGTAGTTTGGGAAGAAAAAGAGGCGGAGGACGAAGAACATGATGAAGAGTTTGACGAGTATCACCGCCCACAGCGTACGACCAATCGTCATGTTACGAAATCCATCGTAATAGAGGTGCCAAGCTTTGTTCCAAAAACCACGCATGCCGTTTCTCTGATTTTACGATGGTTTATTGCGGACCGTCGGAGAAATCACGCCCGGGGCCGTTGGGGTCAATCAGGGGTATGTTGTCATACACCTCATCATCGTAGTCGGGTTCAAAGCCAGTGTCGATGCTCATCAAGTCGCCGTATTTTGTCGAGATGAGTTGGTCGAGTTCTTCAATGAGCGATTGAATCTTATCCATTTCGTCATTGTATGTGGCCGTATCGCCTTTTTCGCGCTCAGCCTCGATGTCGGTCATGATACTCTCCATCTGCTGGTCGAACATGTTATCATCGAGCAGACACATGAGGTCTTCGGCCGAATCGACAGCTTTCACCTTTTCTATCATATCAGTCAGGAGCTCCACACCACGCTGGCCGGCTGTCGGTTCCTTGGTTGTGCAACCAGCCGTAATCAAGGCTGTCAGCACAATTGCAATCAGTTTCTTCATATATAAACTATTAGGTATCAAGTTTGTTTTATGCGGCAAAGATAGTAAATATATAAATACAAAACAAACATTATTGATGAAAAAATGCAGGCAACAGGTCTTACCTCTCGTTGTGAGGTAGGTTTTCATCACTGTTAATGTAGATGTTTTATTCCACAGACCGTCCACTAAGGTGTCGTCATTTCATGGCGAGCAACATGATCATATTGCTCCAATCTATCTTTTCGATGATATTGGCCAATACGAGCATGGCAGCCACTCCGCCTGCCAGTTCGAGACAGAGGCCGATGTGGTAGATGGTGTCGGGCAGGTGGAGCATCAACCATCGACTGAACGACGTGCCGCCAGTGGGTTCGGCTGCATGTTGTTGCAGGAAGTTGCGTACCAATAGGTCGTCGGAGTCGTATTTGTAGTCGTTATCCATATCCGTTTTGTTTTAAGAATGAAGAAAGTCGTTGTTTACCTCGGTGTATGTGTGATCGCACCGTGGCTGGTGGCAGTCCTGTGATTTGGCTGATGCGGTCGCCAGGCAGGTCGTCGATGTAGAATAGTGTGACACATGTACGCTCTATGTCGGAGAGTTGTGAGAGGGCGGTGTAGATGTCCCAACTCGTTTCGCCCGGTGATGATCCGGAGAGCTCGGAGGCCACGGAGTTCTCAGAGAGCTCTTGTTCAGGGGAGAGGGTCTTCTTTTTCCTCAAATAATCCATCCACACCCTGTATGCGATGCTCATAAGCCATGTCTTGAAGCTCGACAGTTGCTGAAACTGGTGGATGCTGCGGTAAGCACGGATGAAGGTGTCCTGCGCGAGGTCGTCGCTCAACATGCGGTCGCCCAGCGTCTGATGGAGGAAGAAGCGGCGCACTGGCTGCTGGTATTTCTCCACCAAACGCCCGAAGGCACGGTCGCTTGCTCCCGCAATGACCTGTGCCACGAGCGATAAATCGTTGATTGAGCTGAGATTCATCGGCCAATGATTATTAACTTAAAACTATAGGTGTATTAATCTTGTTTCTCAATCTGTGATGCATCCTTACGAATGGCATGGCGCCACACGATGGCTGTGATGGTGAGTGCAAGGCCTATTCCACCTGCTATCCAACCATACATCATCGTATTCCCATATAATTTACCAGAACTAAACAGATAGATGACAACAAATATACCACCACACAGCAACACAAGTCCCCATGCAAGCATCTTGATGAAGTTGCCGGTTGTATTATTTCCGCCATCGCTGTCGTCTGCACCGGCTTTCTCGGCCTTGATGAATGCCGATACGTCCATGTCCTTTTCTATCATCTTTTCGATGAGGCGTGCACGCTCTTGCTCACGTTTGCGACGGAAGTAGAACACCATGAACACTATGGCAAGCGGCAGAATAACGCAGATGGAAATAGGAATCATGGCTTCGATTGAATCATGAATCACATCGTAAAATGATGTCATCATCCAGTCGTCAGAGAAACCTGCATCGCTTTCGTCGTAGAGCGAATCCGAAGCTTCTGCCTCGTCAAGCGTGTCTGCAGCAACTTCGTAATAAACACCTGCAGAGGTTTGAAGCTCGTCGGCCGATTGTTCTGCCTTGTTTTGTGCCAGCATTGTGTGTGGCATCAGGAAACCCAAAAGGAGGGTACCGATTGTGATTGTTTTCTTCATTTCTTTGTTCTTGTTTTATACTTTGTTTCTTGTCTTTTTATAGCGACCGCGCATGTGGTCGGAAATGACTGCGCACTCGCAAGGTTGAGACTGCGTACTCGCGAGGTTGAGACTGCGTACTTGCAAGGCCGCGACCGCGAAGTGGCAAAAGTGCCACTCTTGTGCGGCAGAGCGGTGTTTTTCGTGCGTCTCTGTTGTTTTAGTCGCAACAAAGTTAGGTAATGTTGCAGAGAAATAGATTTTTTTTCATAAATTTGCATGAAATTTCATACCACAGATGATTAAATCATTAGTTTCTACACTCCGTTCAAGCTTTTTGGCTGGTGTCTGCATAGGCATCGCCGGTTTTGGCTATCTCATGAGCAAAGATATCGTCGGCATCGTGTTGTTCACCTTCGGACTGCTGGCCGTCGTACACTACGGCTTCAAGCTCTACACAGGAACCGTTGGTTTCTGTGGCGGACGCAATGGATTGGCTGTTAAGGAAATACCACTCGTTCTGTTGGGCAACCTGCTGGGTACACTGGCCGTCGCACTCCTCAGCTACGCATCGCCGGCCGACCTCCAGGGCGTGGCTCAAGGCATACTCGAAAGCCGACTGGCCAACGGACCGCTCAGATGTGGCCTGCTTGCAATCGGATGCGGGTTTATCATGACAACAGCTGTAAAGTTCGCCAAGTTTGAAGGACACTGGCTCCCACTACTGTTCGGAGTACCCATATTCATCGTCTGCGGTTTTCCACACAGCATAGCCGACGCATTCTACTACATGGCTGCACCACTCGGCTTCTGGCAGTCACACCTTATCAATATTATTATACTATACATCGCCATCGTGCTTGGAAACGCAGTAGGCTGCAACCTGGTGCGCATCGTCTGTCTGCAAAAAGACTGCTGACAAACGGCACCGTGCAAGCCTCCAGGCAAGAAAACGAAAACAACACACACTATGTATATAGCAGCAATATTCTGCATCGGACTGTCGGTAGCATGGTATGCCATTCGTGCCGAGCAACTCCTTCGACTCGAGCAGCCATCGCGACTGCAACGACTGCTGAGCTTCATCTTCATCTGGTGGGGCATCACAACATTCAAAGACCTCACAATCTACATACCAGGGGTAAATGCCGACTCACTGCTGCGACACATAATGTATATCGACGGATGCGGAGCCATCACCTTTGCACTGCTGCTCATGGAACTCACCCAGCCTGGATGGGTGACACGTAAACGGACCATCCTCATATCCCTGCCATCCATTTCATTCCTGCTCGCATACAATTTCATACCGACGTCGTGGTTCGACCTCACCTACAACATCTTCTTCGTCACCTATGCACTCATTGCAGTAGGTATAGCGATAGTGAAAGGACGCCGATATGCACGCGACATACGCAACACCTACTCCAACCTCACCGACGTAGATATATCGTGGATGTGGACCATCACAGGCCTGTTTACGGCAAGTCAGCTCATCTGGTGGGCCGTATCGGCCACCAACGATGCCATGGCCGACACATTCTACTACATCAGCTCGCTCATCTGCTGGCACCTCACAATGACAGGCATCAACCGCATGCGTACCAACCGACTGCCACATATAGCCGAACACTTAGAGGCAGAACACACAACCAACCAACGAAAATACGCCACGGCATTGGCCGGACGACTGGAACAACTGATGGACAACGAACAGCTATACCTCAACCCCGAACTCACACTGACCGATCTGGTACAACGCCTCGGCACCAACCGCACATACCTGTCCGACTACATATCAGGCGAACTGTGTACCACATTCTACGACTACATCAACCAACTGCGCATCGAACGCAAAGCAATACCACTGATGCTGCAACCCGCACATAGCTACACACTCGAATACATAGCCGAACAATCGGGATTCAACAGCATCACCACCTTCCGCCGAGCATTCAAAAAACACAAAGGAATGCTGCCGTCAAAGTACCTGCTGACACATACCCGGCAGAATTCATAACCACAAAAAACAACTCAACAAAACAAAAACAAGCGCTTTTTTGTCCGAACGCACCAGAAAAAACGACATACGACTTGGTTACACCCGCACTTTTCATTAACTTTGCAGACGCAATAATGCAAAAACAGGCAAAAACAACTTTAAACAACCATTAAAACAAAACAACTATGAATGCAAATCAAATCGAAATGTTCATGAAACAAAAAGGCAAGTATTTCGACAAGAAACAACACAAAGCCATCAGCGAACGACTCGAACGACTCACCCCAGAACACGATGCAGCCGTGCTTGCCACTAAATTCGTAAACCCAACCATGAACGAATACGTTTCCATATTCTTCGGTGAATTCGGTGTTGACCGCTTCCTCATCGGCCAGATAGGCAAAGGCATAGGCAAACTGCTGCTGACCGCATGTTGCGGCATCGGACTCATCTGGTGGGCAATCGACATGTTTGTCATCAACGGAGCTACAAAGAAAGCAAACCTTGAGAAACTATACAAGGCAATGGGCGACTAACACCTGCACTACACAGACAGTGACGCAACACACATAAACTAAAAATACAATTGGCTATCCTGCATCTGACACCACTCCAGGATAGCCAATTAACTTTATCCCAAATCGGTCATTAGACTGTTTCGCGCTTTGAAAACTTTCGAATAAATTCAGACGTTTCCTCGCCAAGGCAAAATGCAAGCACTTTGCTCTTCTGGCTTAACGAAAACGTTCTTTTTGGCATCTTTTTCACGGCCTTTCAGTCACGACTGCGTCGTGACAATCCGTATTTTTTTGGGGAACCCCATTACTCCTTCAATGCCGCAAGAAACCTGCTTAAAAATCAACTTAAAATCATCAAAACGCTAATGACCGATTTGGGATTATGTGACCACACTATGAGCAGTTAGAGGTTGGAGGTTAGAGCTAAGAGGTCAGAGCTAAGAGGTCAGAGCGGAGAACCAGGGGTAAACGCCGGCTCATACAAAAAACAGTGCCACACCAGCCACACTGACGATGGCTCCGACGACCTCGCGCCACGTCACCGGCTGACGGAACCACAGCCAAGCGGGCAGTATGATAAGCACAGGTGTGAGCGACATGATGGTTTGTGCCACTCCTGTGTTAGTGTATAGTGTGGCCATGAGACTGAGGCTCACCCCGACAAACGGACCGAAGATGGTAGCCAACAGTGCGAAGAGCATTGCGCGACGGTCGTGTACTGCTTGTCGGAACTTCGCACCGCCATGATGTGAAAACAGAAACAGCGCAACAGAAAAACCCACAATGCCCATCGTGGCTCGTATCATGGTCGAAGCAAAGGGCATGACTACAGATAGCGAGAGGGGTATGACGGCATCGGGCCTGACAAACGACGTCATGTCGGTAATGCCATGAGCCATGATCGAGGCTTCGTAACAGGTCATTCCCACCTTGCTCAGCACAAGACCAATGCCTTGACCCATACCTGCCCCGATACCGAAAAGCATACCCTTGACAGGCAATTCCGACTGCAGGGCAAAGTGTGAATGATGGTGTCGCAGGCCGTCGTCGTGCTTGCGGCTAAGCACCGACATAGATATGCCGACAATGGTGACAAACATACCGAGGAGCGCCAGCCACGTCATCCGCTCGCCAAGCAAGAGCCAAGCCGTGACGGCAGCCGAAGGTGGAGCAAGGGTCATGAATAACTGTCCGAATCGCGAACCTATAAGTATGTAACAGCGGAACAGACAATAGTCGCCAAGCACATAACCCACAAAGCCCGACAGACACAACCACAGCCAAGTCCGTCCGTCGGCATAGAGCGGATAAGGCACACCGAGGGTAAGCCATAGTGTGAGACAGAGAAAAACAAGTGCCATACCTATGCGCACCACATTGAGCGGTAACGAACCTATACGTTTCGATGCAATCTCAGAGAAAAGGGCTGTCAGTGTCCACGACACAGCCACTACAAGCGAAATGGTTTCTCCTACATACATTGGGTTTAGCGGTTAGCGGTTGGAGATGAATCCTAATTCAGGATTATCGCCATACCTATGGTCAACAACACACCATATAGGAATATTGAGGCGGCTGTCAGACCAAGCACACTATTCAACTCGCTTCCTGTCAGATGTACCATCTTAAGACAGACCCTGGTGTGAATGAAAGTATAAATCAATGGCAAGAGAGTTGCAAGCCCATCCCATGCGGCATAATTACTCACCTCTGCGTCTATAAGCTCCCATGCCGTGACAAGCATTGCAGCATTGGCCAATATTGAAGCTACGATACCACACATTACATAGGCCTTCAGGGTGGCATCCCGTCCAAAACGTACTGCAAGTGTGCGCTTGCCACTGATGCGGTCTGCATCTATATCACGATAATTATTTATAATGAGCAGGGTATCGGTCGCCACACCCATGCCCAATCCAGCCAGGGTGACGGGCAATGTCCATTGACCGTCGGTCAACACATAGTAGGTGAACCCTACCGGCACGATGCCGAAGAAGATGATGACCATGATGTCGCCCCATCCCATGTAACTGAGATGTGTGGTGTAAAGAAAACAGCCGGCCACACACAAGCCCCCTACTATCAGGAGTTCAGGGTGACCGGCATTGACCAAGATGAGCAGGCCCACCACACATGCCAGCAACGTGGTGAGCGCGATGGCGATGAGCATGGCCCATGGTGTGACCCACCCCTGTGCACATGCACGTTCAGGACCAAGACGGTCTTCACGGTCGGCACCCTTCCGGTAATCGTAGTAGTCGTTCACAAAGTTAGCATCAATCTGCATCACGACAGCAAACAGCAAACAAAGGGCAAACAGCTGGATGCTGAACGGCCAAGGCACCAGTGCTGCACCCACCAATACGGGGCTGACGGCTCCAGTAAGGGTCTTCGGACGCGAAGCGAGTATCCACGCTTTAAGCCCATTTGTAGTAACTCTGTTATTCAAATCCATAATGCAGTAAGTTTATGTTGGCGGATAGCGATTGGCGATTGGCAGATAGAGGTTAGCCTCCGACCACCATCCGCCACACCCTCCGGCTCTACTCCTCATCCCAATACTGTATGGTCACCGTGTTACTTTCCTGCTTGAACAATGCACCATATCCAGCCTGCTTATTGTCTTTGTAGCGGCCGTAATAGAAATCGCCGTTAGAGTAGAAATATAGGCCATAGCCATTGCGTTTGTTGTCGGACGACTCGCCTACATACTCATCGCCATTGGGATATTTCAACACAAGGAACTTATTCTTCTCCCTCATCTCGGTCGATGGATTATACTTCGTATTGTCCTTCATGACGTAGAGGGGGTATCCCGTGTGAAGGTCGTAAGCGATATAATGGTCGTTGGTACCCACCTTAGCGATATCCGTGCCTTTCTTTATTCCGAAAGCCAAGTTGCCATTGCGGTAGAGTCCATATACCTCACCATCCTGTGTGGTAAAGTATGAACCAAACCCATAGACGTTGCCTTCGGGCGATAACTGACCGAAATAATGTCCGTAGAGCGAATTCACAACTCCCGACACATAGTCTGTCACCTGATCGACAAACGCCGCCTCATACTCTACAGGAATCGAGGGATACTTATCGAGTTTCACAAACTGGGCACCTGCGCCCATCGAAATCACAAACACGGCAAGCATCACGACCTGCCTTTTCCTAATTCTAAATGTCATTATGCTCCTGTTTTGCGATGCAAAATTACACATAAAAACTGACGCACAATCATTATTTAAGATAAAAGTTACTAATTAAATGATAAAAAAACTTAAAATACGTCTGTAGCATTAAACTTATTCGTAAATTTGCACTCTCTAAATCTGATGACATCATGACTAAGTGTGTCTCACAGCGCGAATCCAGACACAAATAACAGAGTACTCAATTTATAACAAAGCAGACAGAAGAAAATGAAACAAGCAGCAGTGCTGGCCGCCATGCTACTCATGGCATGTCTTGGCATGTATGGTCAGAGCAAGTTCAATGTAAAAGGAACAGTTATCGACAAATCGAGCAACGAAGCCGTCATGTCGGCTACCGTACAAGCACTTGCATTGCCAGACAGCACATTCACGACAGGTGCCGTGACCGATGCAATGGGTGCATTCGAGCTGAAAGACATTAAGAAAGACCGCTATACACTGAAAATCACATACGTGGGATATGCCACAAAATATGTTGACCTTGACCTCAATACGCAGAAAAACAAGAAAGTAGAACTGGGATACATCACACTCACCACAGACGCCGTCCTGCTTAAAAGTACCGAAATCACAGCCAATGCAGCCAAGGTACAGGTGTCGGGCGACTCGCTCGTTTACAACGCATCAGCCTACCGTGTGCCCGAAGGCTCAACCCTCGAAGCACTTGTGAAGCAGCTGCCGGGTGCCAAGGTCGATAAAGACGGCAACATAACCATCAACGGCAAGACTGTGAGCAAGATACTGGTGGATGGCAAAGAGTTCTTCCTCAACGACAAAGAGGTGGCAATGAAGAACATACCTACCGAAATGATTGACCGCATCAAGTCTTACGACCGTAAGAGCGACTTGTCGCGAGTGACCGGCATTGACGACGGTGAAGAAGAGACGGTACTCGATCTCACGGTAAAGAAAGGCATGATGAACGGCTGGTTCGGCAACGTGAACCTCGGTGGCGGAACACAAAACCGATACTCAGAACGTTTTAACATCAACCGCTTCAACGATAACGTCCAGGCTACTCTGCTCGGCGGAGCCAACAATGTGGCCGATATGGGATTCGGTGGCGGCGGCGGTCGCTGGGGCGGCTGGGGCGGCCTGCGCAAGGGCAATGAGCTGGGTGGCAACTATGCTACTACAAGCGACAAGCTCGAGACAGGCGGAAGCATACGCTACAGATACGACGGGAGCGACAACCAGAACCGCTCGTCGAGCGAGAGCTTTGCTGCCACACGAGGCAGTTTCAGCGAAAGCCTGAGCAAGAGCTTGTCGTCGGGAGCAAGGGTGAATGGTAACTTCCGTCTGGAATGGAAGCCCGACACCATGACCAACATCATATTCAGGCCAAACATAAGCTACTCCAGAAACCGAGGATATTCAAACAGCAGCTCAGGTTCTTACGACTCTGACCCGAACCTCATCGTCAGCGACGCACTTGCCTACAACGACGAGATATCACAGCTCTCGACCGGAGCCGCGACCGCATCTGCATCCGACATCGTGGCCAACCTACTGAATATCGTAGTCAATACCAATACGAGCCGCAGCCAGTCGTATAGCAATAATACCAATGCGAATGCCATGCTGCAAATCAACCGCAAGTTCAACAGTCGCGGCCGTAATCTCACACTACGGTTCAACGGCGGATACACCGACGGCCACAGTCGCCAGCTGTCGGCTGCAAACATAACATACAACACACTCGGCACCAACCAGCAGAACAACCGCTACTACCGGACACCGTCGAAAAGCCAGAACCTGAGTGCACAACTTACATATAGCGAGCCCATAGCCGACCGCACATACCTGCAGTTCAGCTATCAGTTCAACTACAGCTACAACAAAAACAACCGTCAGGCATATATTTACGAATCGCAGGCCTACCAAGACCTGAGCAATGCCTTGCAGAAACACAGGTACAACATTCCGGCGATACTTCGCTTTATGGAAGACATGCAGTATGTGCTCGACGGTACCGACTCGGTGGCCAACCGCCTTAGTCAGTATTCGGAGTATCGCAACTACAACCAGACTATAAACATGAGCTACCGCAAGGTGCGCGACAGCTATAACTTCTCGATAGGTATCGATGCCATGCCGCGCCGTTCCACCCTCAACTACAAGTACATGGGGTATGAATATCCAGAAGTGACGCGCAACACTTTCGACCTTGCACCACGCGTCAACCTGCGGTGGAATTTCGACAAGCAGACCAATCTTAATGTGAGATACAACGGCCGTACGTCGCAACCGTCGATGACCAATCTGCTTGATATACGCGATGACTCCGACCCCCTCAACATCACTCTTGGTAATACGGGGCTGAAACCGGCGTTCTCACACAACGTAAACGCAAACTTCAACACCTACAATGCCGACCGTCAGCAAGGTATCTATACATGGATTTACTTCTCGTCAACACATAACAGCATCAGCAACAAGACCACATACGATGCAAACGGTGTGCGAACCACACGTCCGATGAACATCAACGGCAACTGGAACACAGGCGGTGGAGCCGGCTTCAACACGGGATTGGGTGAGGAGAAAGCATTCAACATCGACATCGATGCCGACGCGAGCTTCAGCAACAACGTCGGGTTCTACAACAACATTACCAGCATTACCGACAATACAGACATCAAGTCGATAACCAAGGAATTGTCGCTTGGCAGCGGAATCGAACTATCCTATCGCAACGATATCGTATATGCGGCAGTCAACGGACATTTAGACTATTCTCATTCGAAGAACAATGTCAATATCATGGCAAATACCGACACCTACGATTTCTCCTACGGTGCCGAACTGGAACTGACCATGCCTTGGGGTACGGAGCTCAACACCGACATAGGTATGAGCAGCCGTCGCGGCTATGCGCAGCGCGAAATGAACACCAACGAACTGCTGTGGAACGCACAGCTGTCGCACTCATTCCTGCGTGGCAACGCACTTACCGTAATGCTTGAATGGAACGACATCCTGCGCGAGCAGACCAACATAAGCCGTAACATCACCGCCCTCATGCGCAGCGACTCGCGATACAATGCCATTTACTCCTACGGAATGCTGAGAGTGATATACAAGTTCAGCATCTTCGGCGGAAAGAATGCCATGGGTACCGACAACGAGCGTTCTGCCGGATGGGGCAGAGGCTACGGAGGCGGATGGGGAGGCGGATGGAGATAACGACATCCCCAAGATAACCAACCGTGGGTTCGCTCGGCGTCAACCCACGGTTTTTCGTTGTGCCAGGATTCCGCCTTACATACATCTGTTTCCGAGACTCCGCACTCACAAGGCTGCGACTCCGCACTCACAAGACTGCGACTCCGCACTCACAAGGCTGCGACCGCGCACTCGCCGGCACACTTGGTTTGCGTAAAAAAACATAGATAAAACACTTCTTTTCACAAAGACACGCTGTTTTTCCTGCATGATGATGGTGGGTTTCGCGTTTTTTTTTTAATTTTGCAGTCGAATATCAATAAAACAAAAACATCTTACTTATGAAAAAATTCGCCATTATATGCTGCATACTGAGCCTTGCTACAGGTACAGCCACAGCCGAAATCGTTCCGCAGATAGCCAATGTGCAATCGCGGCAAACCCTCTCGCTCAACGGACCGTGGAACTATATCATCGATGTTCAGGAGGAAGGATACTACGACTACCGCATGAATCCCACATCATGGGGTTTCTTCCGCAATGCCAAGCCACAACGTCCTGAGGACCTCATTGAATACGATTTTGACAAGGCTCCGACCATGAACATTCCGGGCGACTGGAACACCCAAGACCCTCGTCTGTTTTTCTACGAGGGCACCGTCTGGTTTAAGCGCAGCTTCGACTACCATCAGCCGTCGGGACGCCGTACACTGCTCTATTTCGGTGCCGTCAACTACGAAGCCCGTGTATATGTCAACGGACGAGCGGCCGGATACCACATAGGCGGCTTCACTCCGTTCAATCAAGATGTAACCGACCTGCTGCATGATGGAGAAAACACCATCATCGTGAAAGTAGATAACAAGCGCCATGCAGAGGATGTTCCGACTCAAATATTCGACTGGTGGAACTATGGTGGCATAACACGCGATGTACTCTTGATAAGCGTAGAGCCCAATTATGTTGAAAACTACAAGCTGAGCCTCGACACCACTGATCCGGTAAAGAAAAACATCAGGCAGATACACTTCTCGGCCAAGACGAACAAGGCAGAAGCAGGTCATACGATAACCGTCAATATACCAGAGCTGAAGATAAGCCGTCAACTCACGACCGACTCCAACGGTACCGTGTCGGCCACGATGCAAGCGAAGAACCTGCAACTATGGTCGCCTGATACACCAAAACGCTATTGCGTGGAGGTATCGATGGGCGATGAGACAATTACCGACTCAATAGGTTTCCGCACTGTCGAGGCACGAGGCAAGCAAATCCTGCTCAACGGCAAGCCGATATTCCTGAAAGGTATCAGCATACACGAAGAAAAACCGTACGGAGGCGGTCGTGCCAACTCTACGGCCGATGCCCACACCCTGCTCTCGTGGGCAAAAGAGCTGGGCTGCAACTTTGTGCGTCTGGCACACTACCCACACAACGAATATGCTGTGCGCGAAGCTGAACGCATGGGAATCCTGGTGTGGTCTGAGATTCCAGTCTATTGGACCATAGCATGGACAAACAAAAAGACCTATCAAAACGCTGAACAGCAACTCACCGACATGATCAGCCGCGACCAGAACCGCGCAAACATCATTATATGGTCGATTGCCAACGAAACGCCTCACTCCAACGAGCGCGACCAATTTCTGAGCCAGTTGTCAAACCACGCCCGCAGCCTCGACAACACCCGGCTCATATCAATGGCAATGGAGGTGACATCTGCATCAAACTACCATAACCGTCTGAACGACAACATGAATAAATATGTCGATGTAGTGTCGTTCAACCAATATATAGGCTGGTATCGGGATGTGAACGATGCAGCAAAGATGACATGGGAAATTCCTTACGACAAGCCTGTAATCATAAGCGAATTCGGCGGTGGTGCCAAATACGGCCTGCACGGAGATAAAAACCAACGATGGACAGAAGAATTCCAAGAAAACCTCTATCGCGAAAACTGTGCCATGATTGACAAGATAGAAGGACTTGCAGGCACTACGCCATGGATTCTGAAAGACTTCCGTTCGCCACGCCGTGTACTCAACGACATACAGGATTACTACAACCGGAAAGGACTCTTCTCGGATAACGGCGAAAAGAAGAAAGCATTCTATGTGCTAAAAGACTGGTACACCACCAAGTGACCAGCCAGCACCCTGCTCCTGGCAGACGGCTACCGGAAAAATGAGAAATTGACCGAACCGTAGTTGCGGTGTTCTACAAAATGCGGATGGTCGGAAAAGTCGTAAGTCTTGCCATGTTCAAGAATGAAGAGTCCGTCGGTATTCAACATCTGCAAATGACTGTTGCCGAATATCATGTCGGGCAAATCGGCCAGCCATTCGAGCGTGTATGGAGGGTCGGCAAAGATGATGTCATACTGCCCCGGATGGCCTGTCAGGAATTTTGACACATCGGCCTGAACGGGATGCCATGCAGGGTCTTTGAGGTCGGCGGCCAGACGCCTGAGATACTGAAAATGCTTGAAATCCTTCTCAACCGACACCACGGTCTGGCATCCTCGGGAAAGCAATTCGAGCGATATACTGCCAGTCCCGCAAAACAAATCGAGTGCCGACGGATGACTGCTGAAATCTATATACACATTATGCAGGATATTGAACAGTCCCTCCTTGGCAAAATCAGTGGTGGGACGTGCCTTAAATGTATGAGGCACATCCCACCGTTTTCCTTTATACTTTCCTGATACTACTCGCATTATTCCCAGTTACCCGACATTTTGTTCTGCGGGTCTTCAAGGTCACCTACGCGCAATCCGAACCATTTACCCTCCGTCTGGTCGGCATTGTCTTCAAAAAGGTCGGCACGGTTCTTACCGCGTTTCTTCAGTTCCGACTTCAGGTTCTTCACCTTCTTTGCCGGCAGCCCGTCGAGGTAGTCGTCAAGGCTTGCACGTATTTCACACACCTTGTCAAACTCGTTCGACTTGAGGTTGAAAGCCTCATGCTTGCGAAGCTGGAACATGGCACCCTCGCGGCCAACCGGTATGTATTTAAGCGAATCGGGATTGCTGATGCCCAGTTTGTCGGCAGCCGACTGCCATATAGTGTCACTGCGATATGCACCAGCCTTAACTGCATCAGACTTCGTCTCATAATCCATTGCGAGTTCGTCGGTCCACACATCTTCGTCAATGCGCACGACGGCACGGCCGTTCTTTACGAAATCCACCAAAGAGTCGATTGTTCCGCAGAATTCGCCCGAATGGGCACGACGGAACTCCTCTTCTGCCTCACGAATTTGGAGCAAGCGTGCAATGACCTGTTGTTCGCGCACCGACTTCTGTTCGTCAAACGCAATGTCGGCATAAATACTCATGAAGCATGCGCCAACTAAGCCCAAAACACATACTACGAGCAACGAGTTTACAATAGTTTTCTTCATAATTTTTGTTTGTTATTATATTTTTTACTATATTCGTGGCACAAAAGTAATGAATAAAAATGAAATAAGGCTCATGCAAGCCAATTTTTTTGTAAATAATTATGATTATTGACTATCTAAAGGAGCTGTTTTTACAAAATTTCGGTTATAATCCGACCGCAGAACAACTCGCGGCCGTAGAAAACTTATCTGAGTTCATTCTTGCCGATATGGATACAGTGCAGGCCCGTGTAAACCGATGTGTCTGCCTCAACGGCTATGCGGGAACCGGTAAGACCTCACTCGTGGCAGCGTTGGTTAAAACGATGCAGCAAGTGGGACGCAAATGTGTCTTGCTGGCTCCTACAGGTCGGGCCGCCAAAGTATTTGCTGCGTATTCCGGACATCCTGCCTTCACCATTCACAAATTCATATACAGGCAGCGGTCGCTCGACAGCGACGCCGTGTTCACCCTCGACTTCAACGCGCTTCGTAATGCTCTGTTTGTGGTGGATGAGGCATCGATGATATCCAACGCCCCGAGCGGCGGCATCTACGGTACCGACCGTTTGCTCGACGACCTCATCAGTTTCGTCTATTCGGGCGAGGGTTGTAGGCTCATTCTTTTGGGCGACACGGCTCAGTTACCGCCCGTGGGCCAGATAAATAGTCCTGCACTCCAACCGGATGTACTGCGCAGTTATGGACTCGAGGTGTCTTATATCACACTTACACAGGTTGTGCGGCAAAGCGAGGAGTCGGGCATATTGGCTAATGCCACCATGCTACGCAACATAATTGAAAACCGCTGTGGGGAATTTGAGGTGAGATGGGACCACGACATCAGCAACGTGCCAGGCAATGAACTCATCGAGTCGTTGGCCGGCAGCTATCGTAGGGCAGGTACGGACGACACCATCGTTGTGTGTCGCTCCAACAAACGTGCACATGTTTACAACATGGGTATCAGAAATCAGATTTTGGACCGTGAAGAAGAACTGTCGCACGGAGATATCATCATGATTGCAAAAAACAACTATTACTGGCTGGGCAAACAGCAAGAAGCGGCCGATGGTGATGAAGAGCGGCCTGGCCGTTCTGATTTTCTGGCAAACGGCGATATTGCGCACGTAGTGCGCGTGAGGAACGAGCGCGAGTTGTACGGATTCAGATTTGCCGACTGCACAATGATACTGCCCGATTACGACGATATGGAAATCACTGCCACTGTATTGCTCGACACACTGCATACCGAGTCGCCTGCACTGAACCGTGAACAGCAGGAATTATTATACAGAAGGGTGTTGGAAGACTATGACGATATACCCTACAAGCGCGAGCGACTGAAAAAAATGCGTGAGGATCCTTACTACAATGCACTGCAGATAAAATATGCTTATGCAGTAACTTGTCATAAGGCGCAAGGCGGACAGTGGTCGGAGGTGTATATTGACCAGGGATACATTGCTCCGGAGATGCTTACCGCCGACTATTATCGCTGGCTCTACACAGCCTTCACACGAGCAACGCAACATGTTCATCTGGTTAATTGGAAGGAACACGCTTCGTGAATCATTCAACCCTTTCTCCCACCAATCGAGTAGGAGGTAAACGCTAATCATAGGCGTTTATCTCCTACTTTCACGTTTACCGACCTCTCACACCACCGTACATGCGGTTCC
>CALGGJ010000077.1 GCA_937915745.1 uncultured Prevotellaceae bacterium
TTGCGGCATTGAAGGAGTAATGGGGTTCCCCAAAAAACACACGGATTGTCACGACACAGTCGTGACTGAAAGGCCGTGAAAAAGATGTCAAAAAGAAAGTTTTCAAAGCGCGAAACAGTCTAATGACCGATTTGGGTTTAAGTTACATACAAGATATACTCCTACGCTTTGCTTCGTCGGTATGACAGACGGAAAGTCCTTAGATACATATGAAACATATGCATGTGAATATCTTACCTTCCACCTGACTATAGATAATGTTTTAAATGTTAGATGTTAAAACATCCCGTTGTTTGTGATATATGGTCATGATTTTGTAGTTTTGCCAGAGATTGTGGCCGTAGAGGACGGGAAGATGTGAAACTAGGTAACCCCTGTGCCATATAGTATTCAAGGGTTCCGCCGTCCTCCTTTTGATGTCTTTAGAGTCTGGACAAAGAATCGAAGCACGTCACTGGACGATTTATTCCAGGTGTCGTATATCAATCATGCCCGATGGGTAGAGCATAAGGATTTTCGGCTCATTCGCGTGGTTATGTAGGTAATCCAGTTTCTTGTTTGGATGATGTCACATCACCATCTCGCTGTATGCCTTATTGATGATGCCGACAGCAGTGAGCGTACGAGGGAAACCGATCCAAGGCAGGATGATGGTAGCTACGGCTATCATCTCTTCTTTTGTGATTTTGTGGTTTTTGCATCCCTTGGCATGCACGAGCAGTCGGTCGTCGCATCCACCCATAGCTGCAATGAGGCAGAATGTGATCAGTTCGCGGTGTTGAGGGTCTATACCGTTTCGCGAATAGAATTGTCCGAATGCATATTGTACCATGAACCGGACAAGGTGTTCCTGCCCCTTTGGCGATGCAGCCAACATGTTTTCCGTGGCGCCTTCGCCAAATGTGGCATCCACCAACTGCTTTCCGCGCTCGTAGGCTTCTTCGTCGTTTTTTACTGTGGCTTGTGGGTCGAGTGGCAGTCGTATGCCGTTGTTTTCGAAGATGTCGTTCATGAGCAAAGTATAGTCAACCAGTAGTGCGGCACCTACGTATGGGTAGGCCATATATACTATTTCGCGTATCTCGCGTGGCTTGACTCCCATGTTGAGGCAGGCATCGACAAAGAGTTTGAATTCGTTGATGGCATTACAGCCTATGGTGGCAGCCAGTATGCACATCACTCGGGTTTTCTCGAGTACTATTCCGTCGGTCTTTGTCAGGGTATGGTCGAATGCAAAATTATCTACTATCTCCGAGAGTTCCGGGTCGGTGCGCAGGCTGTTTATCTGGGCACGCGATGAAAACTGTTTCCGCATTTCGTCGTGTGCGCGTTTTGTGATTTTTATTTCTTTCATAGTTTCTGTTGGTTTACTGTTACTTTGCAAAGATACGAAAGATTTATGATTCTGACTTTATTCTTTTGTCTTTTTTTGATTTTTTACATAAAATAATATGTTTTGCATCAAATTAATTTGTATATTTGCAGGGTTAAATAACTTACTAAATAACTTACGACCATGAAGGCTAATCTAATTCGCTCGATGTTTTACATCGCATCTACTGTATTTTTATTTATGTTGTCGGCCGAGTCTGTTGTTCTGGCTCAAGTGGGTGGTCAGGGTCAGCGTCGTGTACGTTTTGCTCCCGACCCCACCAATCCCGATGCTCACGACCCTGTGATGGCGCGTTGCGACGGGAAGTACTATATTTTTGCTACAGGACAGGGTATAGGTTCGATGACATCATCCGACATGCTCTCGTGGCAGTCGGGGCGTTCTGTCATGTCTCAGATTCCGCAGTGGGCCATGGATTCGGTCCCAGGTTACCGAGGCCACACGTGGGCTCCCGATATTCAGGAGTATAAAGGCACATGGTATATGTATTACAGCTGTTCTACATTTGGCCGTAACGGTTCGGCCATTGGTCTTATGACCAACAAGACACTCAATCCCGAGTCGTCCGATTATCAATGGGTTGACCAGGGGGTTGTGGTGCGCAGTGTGCAGCGTCAGACCGATTGGAACGCCATCGACCCCAATATGATTGTTGACGACAAGGGTAATCCTTGGCTTGTATGGGGCTCGTTTTGGGACGGAATACAGTTGGTGAAGCTGCAGAAGGACTTTAAGACGCCTGCAGGCGAACCTAAGACAGTGGCACGCCGCTATTTGCGCCGCAATATGGCTCAACTCGTGTCGAGGGAGGATATGGAGCGGGCTGCTCAGGCTCCCGATGCCGGTGCCAATGCCATAGAGGCACCGTTCCTCATCAAGGAAGGCAAATACTATTATCTGTTTGTGTCGTGGGACTATTGTTGCAAAGGGGTCAACAGTAACTATAAGGTGGCAGTAGGGCGTTCGAAAAACATCGAAGGACCGTATCTCGACAGCCGGGGCAAAGATATGGCCGAGGGTGGCGGCGATGTGATAGCACAACGCGACAACCAGTTCTACGGAATAGGGCACTCGTCGGCATATAAATTCGACGGGCAGTGGTATTTCATGGCCCACGGATATAGCGTGGCCGACAACGGGGCATCCAAGCTGGTTATAAAGAAGATGCATTTCGACTCAGATGGATGGCCGGTGCTCGACGAGCGTGTACAGGCAGACCCTCTGCAGGGTAAGACTATCAACGTTATCGGCGACAGCTATGTGGCAAACCATCGCCAAGACCCCTCGCTCACCTGGCACGCCAAGGTGGCCAAGGCTCATGGCATGACCTATCGCAATTACGGCCGTAATGGAGCCAGTGTGGCCTACGACCGCTCGTCGGCCGGATTCGGACGTGCATTGGCCGACCGCTATACTGAGATGGAGTCCGATGCCGACATCATACTTATCGTTGCCGGACATAATGATGCCACGATGATAGGTAGCAGCACCGACTCGCTGCAGGTGTTCACCGACAGGCTCGACGCATTGCTCACCGGCCTCCGGCAGAAATACCCGCAGGGGCATATAGGGTATGTCACTCCGTGGTATGTTGACCGTCAGGGATTCCAGCAGGTGGTGCGTGCCATCAACGAGGTATGCACTCGTCATAATGTGCCTGTGCTCGATAATTACAACGACCGCTCTGTCATTCGTGTCCGCGACACTGAATTCCGTCAGCGTTACTTCCAGAGCCCTACCGACACAGCACACCTTAATGCCGAGGGCCACGATGTCTTTATGCCTGTGGGCGAGAGCTTCCTGCGCCGCCTTATCGTGACCAATCAGTGAGACTCTGCCGGGTTCGTCTCCCTGCGCCTGCGTCCTCACGGCCCTGCGCCTGCGTCCTCACGGCCCTGCGCCTGCGTCCTCACGGCCTCGCGCCTGCGCACTCGCGGCCATGCGCCTGCACACTCGCGGCCATGGGCCTGCGCACTCGCGAAACATAGTGAATAGGAAACAACCGACGGCTTATAGGTAGAAGTCGCGGGTGAGTCGTAGGTATTCGTCGGTCGGCCGGTTGTCGTCCGTTCGTATGACAAGTGTCTGCAGGTTAGTGTCGGCTGCTTGTGTTGCCAATTCGAGCATGGTGCGTCGAGGTGGCCTCTGTGGGTTGCTGCATACATCACATCGGCAGGTCAGCCGAAGTCCGTAGGTGGCTGCGGTGCCAATGAAGGCCGATGCAGCAGAGTGGGGCAATATTACTGCCAGGCGACCTCCTGCCGACAACATAGTAAGCGATTTTGATATCAGTTGGGCAAATGTGAGAGTGATGGTATGTCGGGCCAGTGTACGCTGTGATGTGGCAGCAAGAGTGTCTTCATAAAAATATGGAGGATTGCTCACTATAAGGTCGTACGCTCCCGATGTTTGGTTGAAGTCGGCCTGTTCTACATCAATGCGGTCGGCCCACGGCGATGCTGCAATGTTGTCGCGAGCCTGCCCTATCGATGCCGCATCGATGTCGATGCCCCGAATGTGTGCATCGGGAAACCGTTGGGCCATCATCAGGGCGATGAGTCCGCAACCTGTGCCCACGTCAAGTATGTGCGACGGCTGTATCGACTGGCCGGCCCATGCACCGATGAGCACACCGTCGGTACCGACGCGAAGGCTGCTGCGGTCGTGCCACACAGTAAATTGGCGGAAGCGGAAGTAGGGCGATGACATGGCAACGGGTGGGTCTGATGGTTGATGTACGGTCTGCAAAGGTAAGCGTTTTAATCGGGATATGCAACATTATGCGTCTCTTCTTCATTTTTTTTCTGTGTTTCTATTCATGTTTCGTCATTTCTTCGTAACTTTGTAGCGTAATTATATATGGGCTTTTTATTCATTCAAGCAACATTATGAAAACATTAAACAGCCGCACGGCTCCCAAGCGTAAGGCACCGGAGCGGATAGTCCAGTTTGGCGAGGGTAACTTCCTGCGTTGCTTCGTAGATTGGATAATTCAGAAAATGAACGACTGTACCGACTTCAACAGTAGTGTGGTAGTTGTCCAGCCTATCGAACGCGGCATGGTTGACTGGCTCAACGGCCAGGACTGCATGTATCACGTCAACCTGCAAGGACGCCTGTCGGGTGAGGTGGTAAACAGCATCGACCGCATAGATTGCATCAGCCGTGCCATCAACCCATACAGCCAAAACCGCGCGTTCCTGGCTCTTGCCGAACAGCCGGAACTGAGATTCGTGATATCAAACACCACGGAGGCAGGCATCACGTTCGACCCCACCTGCCACCTGGCCGACACACCCGCGTCGTCATATCCCGGAAAACTCACACAACTGCTCTACCATCGATACCGCACATTCAACGGAGCTGCCGACAAGGGCCTCATCATCATGCCGTGTGAACTGATATTCCTCAACGGACACCATCTGAAAGAATGTATCCAACAATATATATCGCTGTGGCGCAACGACCTGGGAGCCGACTACGAAGGATTCAGCCGGTGGTTTGAAACCAGCTGCCACGTGTGCGCAACACTGGTTGACCGCATAGTGCCGGGATTTCCACGGAAAGAAATAACCGATATATGGAAACGCATAAGCTATGAAGACAACCTCGTGGTACAAGGCGAGGCATTCCACCTGTGGGTCATCGAACACCCCGACAACATGACCGCCGAAGAGCTGAAAGCCGAATTCCCTGCAGCAAAAGCGGGACTCAACGTCATGATTGTCGATTCGGAAGAACCATACCACGAGCGGAAAGTGACCCTGCTCAACGGACCACACACCGTGTTGAGCCCTGTGGCCTACCTCAGTGGTATAGACATCGTGCGCGATGCCTTGCAGGACCCCGTGATAGGACAGTTCATACACCGTGTGCAGATAGACGAACTCATGCACACACTCAACCTGCCCGAAGACCAACTGCGACAGTTTGCCGAAGATGTACTCGAACGATTCAACAACCCATACGTTGACCATCAGGTGACGAGCATCATGCTCAATGCCTTCCCTAAATATGCCACACGCGACCTGCCAGGACTCAAGACCTACCTCAACCGCTACCGACATCTGCCACAGTGCCTTGTGATGGGACTGGCAGCCATCGTCGAATATTACAAAGGAGGTACCAGGGCCGACGGAGCACCTATAACACCAAACGATGCACCCGAAACAGTCGAGCTGCTTCACAACCTGTGGGCCACGGGCAACATTACCCACGTAGCCCGGGGTGTGCTTGCTGCCGACATGGTATGGCACGAAGACCTCAACCAGATACCAGGCCTTACCGACATGCTTGCCTACGACCTCAACCTGATTGAGACCAAAGGAATGAAAGCAGCCGTTGCCTCCGTGATGGAAAAAATAGAACAGAGCAAATGAAAGTAAAAGTATTGATTGTCGGTGCAGGACCTGCCGGGACAGCTTGCGGAATGCGTCTCCAGCAAGCAGGGATAGAATGCCTGGTTATCGACAAGCAAAAGTTTCCGCGAGTAAAACTGTGTGCAGGCTTGTTTACACACAAATCGCAAGACTGTCTGCGCTCGCTGGTGGGCAACTCTATGTACGACGCATGTATCAACGCCTCGCTCATGAGCAGGGAAACACAGTTCGGCCTCTATGACGGCATGAAATGCATGGTCACGACCACACCTTCAGAGCCAATGATACTGCTCAGCCGTCCACGATTCGACGCATGGATGGCCGAGCACTTCGTAAGCCTCGGCGGACGCTTCCACGACGGCACCGAACTGAAGGGAATCGATACCATCAGCAATGTGGCCACATTGACAGGGCAGACAGTAGAATACGACTACCTTATTGCAGCCGACGGAGCAAACAGTACCGTAGAACACATCATTGCCAGGCAATTCAGCAACTTCAGACGTAAGGACCGCAACCCGCTATGCCTCGAGGTAAACGTGAAACGCGAAGACTTCGACATGCCAGGGGTAAACATCTTCTTCCATATCATCCCCGACAGCTATGCATGGTCGTTTGCCAAGGGAGAGGAAACATGCCTGGGATTGGTGAAACTCACACACCATGAATTTGATATAAACGCCGCAATGCGCAAGTTCATGCTCGACCTGGGAGTGAAACATCCCGAGCGATATCCGCTGCGAGGCGCTATGATTCCAGTCGGGAAATACATGGAACACCCCGTATTCCGCAACATCATGTTTGTGGGCGATGCAGGCGGATTTGTCGAACCACTCACCGGCGAGGGTATATACCACGCCATGCAAAGCGGAGTGTATGCAGCCGAGTCGATAATCGAAGGAGGAGCCGCAGGACCTGCCTACGAGCGAAAAACCGAATACCTGAAGCAACTTATAGACCAAGGCGCATACTATCAGAGGCTGCTGGAGAAACCAAGCACTTCTAAATACTTCTTCCGCAATGTGGGCAAACATCCTCGTTTCGTCAACCACTTCTACGAAACTCAGATTAACCACGCATGTCTCGACCCATTCTGGAAAATCATACTGAAATATAAGCTGAAAAAACATGCAGGACATATAATGAAGCTTGCAGGACGCATAAAATGAAAGATGATGCAATGAAACACGTCGTGGCTTTATGCCTCATGCTCATATCCGCCAACTGTTACGCACAGCATGTGGCTGTGGCCGACAGCGACTCGACAGTAGTGTTTGAACCAGTATCGTGGCAGGTGGCACAACGACGCAACACCTACGACTGGTTTGTCTCGCGACAGGCACGAGCGGTAGCCGACAGCATTGTGAAATACCAACTGCCCAGCGGTGGGTGGGTGAAGAACCAAGACTGGGGACTGGGACCCGATGTCATGTACCTCGAAGAATGTATGGAGACCGGCATCGGTTCGACAATCGACAACGAAGCCACATGTACCGAACTGAGATATTTGGCAAAACTGTACAGATATACCAACATAATAGACTACAGGGTGGCATTCCTCAAGGGCATGGATTATCTGCTCGACATGCAGTATGCCAACGGAGGATGGCCGCAGTTCTACCCATCGCGCGGCCAGGGACACTATTCCAACCACATTACTTTCAACGACAACGCCATGGTAAACGTCATGCACTTCCTGGCAGAGGTCGCGGCCAATGGCGACCCCTACGATATGCTGTGGCTGAAGGACGACCTTCGGAACCGCTGCCGCGAAGCCTACGCAAAGGGCGTGGAATGTATTCTGAACTGTCAAATCGTTGTTGACGGACAGCCAACCGTGTGGTGCCAGCAACATGACGAGGGGACCCTCAAGCCGGCACAAGGACGTGCATACGAACTGCCGTCGTTCTGCGGTGCAGGCGAGACAACAGCAATTGTAGAACTCCTTCTGGCATTACCCGACACATCCGAGCGTGTGGTTCTGGCCATCGACGGAGCGATACGCTGGCTCGAGAACCACAAAATAGAGGGCAAGGCCCTTGAAACCTATATCAACAGCCAGGGACAGCCCGACCGACGTGTGGTTGACCGTCCCGGAGCACCGCCTATGTGGGCGCGGTTTTACGACCTTATCAATGCCGAACCGCTGTTCTGTGGCCGCGATGGCATACCGAGGAAGAACCTCGAAGACATAGAATACGAGCGACGTAACGGATATTCGTGGTATGGAAATCAGCCGGAACGACTCATCAAAATATACAACAAATGGGCCGACCAGGTGCTGAGTAAATATATTATCAAATAACACACAAGTTTTTCGACTCCAGATACACCTCAATTCCCGACAATGAAACGAAGTAGCGTATATATATTGTCATTGCTGATGCTCAGTCTCACACCTGCATCGTGCAAGATGGGTACAGACGAACCGGCACAGGAAGCTGAGACCGACAGTCTTGATGTTGACTCGCTCGGCCTCGAACAGCTCGACTTGTTTGAGGAAGAGACGATTCCCGAGGCAGCCGATGAATTGTTTGCCGACTTCCTGTACCTCTACACGACGAACGATGAATTCAGGCGGCAGCGCACGGTACGAGGGTTGCATCCGTTTTCTATGAATGCCGAACGTGCCATGGTGGTAATCTATGAACGCGAAGATGACTTGCTCTTGCAAAAAGACACTACTGCAAGAAATGTGATAATGGAGCAGATTGTGTGGGATGCCGACAGCATTTACCGCTTCAACTTCAGCAAGGTTAACGGCCTGTGGACGCTTTCAAGTGTTGAAGGGGTAGATATGTCGAATACTCCAAATGCATCGTTTCTCGTTTTCCTGCGCGATTTCATTGCCGACTCGCTCTACAGGCAGGAGTCGATACGCCAGCCACTCATCATGAGTTTCTACAGCGAGGAAGACGAAGCAGAGGTGGAACAAGAGATGCCGCTCAGCGATTGGAACGAGCTGTATGCCGAACTGCCCGATATGAGCGAGACGATATTCAACATAGACTACGGTCAGTCGCTGATAAGCCAAATACGCAAATCGATGCAACTGCAGGAACTGAGCAACGGCCTGTTCCTGAAGCTGCATTTCGATTTTTCCGACGACCGCTGGCAATTGTTCAAAATCGAAAGCTAAGGCCTTGCTTCATACGTCGTGTGTCTCAGAGTGGTTTTCTGGGGGGCGTATCAGACAGAGCCGTTAGAAAGAATCAGTTCCCGGAGTTGTAGGAAACGGAGATTTACTATAAGAAAGAGGATATACTATATGATACAGATACCCAATACATTCCATGTTCATGCTCTTGCACGCCGGATAGTCGAATATGAGTCGGTAGATGCATTGGTCGATGTTCTTCCGATGTTGCAGTCGGAACCCTACATGCACATAGGCAGGGGCAGCAATCTGCTGTTTGTCGGCAACTATGAGGGCACATTGCTCCATAGTCGGATTTGTGATGTTGAAGTTGTAGGTGAAGACACCGATTCAGTGTGTGTGAGGGTTGGTGCAGGCATGTTGTGGGACGATTTTGTGGCTTATACCGTGGATAGGGGGTGGAGTGGTGCCGAAAACCTGTCGCTCATTCCTGGCGAGGTGGGTGCCAGTGCCGTGCAGAATATCGGAGCCTATGGTGCCGAGGTATGCCACATGATAGACAGTGTAGAATGTATCGACCTCCGAACAGGCGAACCACGCACATTCACTGTCCGTGAGTGCCAGTACTCCTATCGCAGCAGTGTGTTCAAACACCAGTTTTGGGGGATGTATGCTGTAGTTTATGTAGTTTACCGCCTGTCGAAACACTTCACGCCCCATCTTGGCTACGGAAACCTTGCATCTCGTTTCACCACTACACCACCCACGCCCACAACCTTGCGTCAGGCAATAATCGATATACGTCGTGCCAAGTTGCCCGACCCTGAGGTCACTGGCAATGCGGGGTCGTTCTTCATGAACCCTGTAGTGACCGAGTCGAAGTTCCAATCATTGCTCAGGCAGTATCCGTCGGTGCCGTACTATCGGGTTGATGGTGGGGTAAAGATTCCGGCAGGTTGGATGATTGAGCAGTGTGGCTGGAAGGGCCGTTCGCTCCATAGGGCAGCTGTACATGACGTGTCGGCTCTGGTACTCATCAATCTTGGTGGAGCCACCGGCGAGGACATCCTCAGCCTGTGCCGTGCAGTGCAGGCCGATGTGAAACGTAAGTTTGATATTGATATCGAGCCCGAAGTAAACATTGTCAGTTAGATGACTCTGATAACTCTGATTACCATGATTACTTCGATTACTTTGAAACTTAATTACAGTTACTGATATTTTTCGATTTTGACCATGAGACTGACAATACTTGGCAGTGGGACCAGCGGCGGAGTGCCGCAGATAGCGTGCAGGTGTGCCACATGTGTGAGTCGTGACCCGCGCGACCATCGGTTTCGCACTTCGGCTCTTGTCGAGCATGCAGGCACCGCTATCCTGCTCGACTGCGGTCCCGATTTTCGGGAGCAGATGCTGGCATTGCAGCGGTTTCCACATATCGATGCCATTTTCATTACTCACGAACATTTCGACCACGTCGGAGGAATTGACGATATACGTCCTGGAATACTCTTTGGCGATATCACCATATATGCAGAAAAGGTTGTTATCGACGACCTTATGCAGCGAATCCCTTATTGCTTCACCCCGCCCGAGCGGCGATACCCAGGTGTGCCGGCAATAACGCTCAGCAAGATCGAGCCACATGTGGCAGTGAAAATCGGAAGTCTCATAGTCACGCCCATACGTGTGATGCACGGGAAACTGCCCATCGTAGGGTTCCGTATCGAGGTAGTTGGCAGCAACGCCGGTGCATCTGACGGCAACATCTCAACGCTTGCATACATCACCGACATGAAATCTATGCCCGACACCGAGTGGGCATACCTCAACGATGTTGATACGCTCGTGGTGAATGCCCTCCACTATCGCCCTCATCCCACACATCAGACTGTCGATGATGCCATAGATTTTGCACGTCGTGTAGGTGCTTGCCAGACTTTTTTCGTACACATGAGCCACTTTGTGCTGCCGCATGACGAGGCTGAGGCGCAGTTGCCCCCTGACATGCATTTCGCATACGATGGTCTTGTGGTGGAATAGATGCCAAGGCTGTGTGAGGATGTGTCAAAATGAATGGAATGCGCTTGCGCGCAGAAATCCGACAAATCTGTTCAAATCTAACAAAATAGTAATGTTATACACGTTTCGTATGTATAAGTTTCATATGTATAAGTTTCATATTTGTAAATTACGTATTGGATACACTCCTGCGCTTCGCTCCGTCGGTATGACAGGCAGGCAGGTTGCTGTAGGATAGCAAAGTTTTTCTATATAGAACGACATTCCTTTGAAGTCATACCGACGGAGGTATGAAATACCGTAGGAGCATATCTGCATACTATTTTAAGTTACATATTGGATACACTCCTGCGCTTCGCTCCGTCGGTATGACAGACGGAAAATAAGTTACATATATAAAATCATCAAGACGCTAATGACCGATTTGGGTTAGACCTTTATTTTCACTTTACCTTGTATGTCGCGACTCGAAGTGCCTACGTAGGCAGTGAATGTACCAGGCTCGAGTCGCCACGAATGTGCCGCTTCGTCGTAGAATTTCAAGTCGGCATCATCGATGGTGAAACTCACGGTTTGTGTCTCGCCTGGCTCAAGGCTTACCTTCTTGAAGTGTTTCAGTTCTTTGAGTGGACGCAGCACCGATGCCTTGTCGTCGCCTATGTAGAGCTGTACCACCTCTTTGCCTGCGCGGTTGCCGGTGTTGCTGATGGTAGCGGTCACGGTGCGCCCACCTGTCAGTTTCACTCCTGATATGCTGAATGTGGTGTAGCTGAGTCCGTAGCCAAATGGGAAGAGCACCTGCATCTTCTTTGTGTCGTACCAGCGGTAGCCCACCAGTATGTCTTCCTTATAGATTTCTGTTCCGTCAACTCCCGGATATGCCTCTGCACTAAACGCGTGTGCAGGACTGTCGGCGAGCCGCAGTGGATAGGTAAATGGCAGTTTTCCGCTCGGACATACGACGCCCGATATGATGTCGGCAATGATGTCGCCTGCATCGCTGCCCAGATACCATGCGTGTAGGATTGCTGGCATGCGGCTCACGTGTGGCAGGGCTACTGCGTTACCGCTCATAAGCACCGTAATCATGCGGGGATTGACGTTGAGCAGGGCTTCGATGAGTTTATCCTGGGAGTAGGGGAGCGACATGTCTTTGCGGTCGCTGCCTTCACAGTCTTGCCCTCCTTCTTTGTTGAGCCCGCCGACATATATGATGAGGTCGGCCTGATGTGCCAGACGTACAGCCTCATCCAGCAACAGGCTGTTTTGGCGTTCGTCGGTACTGTACCCCTGTGCGTAGGTCAGTTTGTCACCATAGAGTGAGGTGAGTGCCTGTAACACCGATGTCTCGTGTTGTGGGTTAAGCTCCGACGATTGACCTCCATGCGATAGTATTCTGTTTGCATTGTCGCCCACCAGTAGTATGCGGTTATAATTGTGTGCATCTACAGGCAGCAGCGGCGCATTGCCCACTTTGTTGTTTTGCAGCAATACCACTCCCTCGCTTCCTATCTGGCGTACGATGCGCGAGTGTGCGGCAAAGTCCTGGTTGCCGAAATCGGTGCGTCCGTTCATCGATGTACGGAATATGAGCCGCAACACACGGCGTACCTTGTCGGTCAGCAGGCTTTCGGGATATGTGCCGTTGCGAAGTGCATGGAGAAAGTCGAGTCCCAGGTAGCTGTCGTCAAATCTGAACTGCCGGCCGTTTATACCCTTGTCGGGACGATTGGATGTACCCATCTCGATGTCGAGTCCGTTATATGCTGCCTCACGGGCGTTGTGAGTACCATCCCAATCGCTCAGCACCGCCCCGTCGAAACCCCATTCACCCTTCAATATCTCTTGCAGGGTGTAGTGGTTGTGACATGCATGTGTGCCGCGCACCTTATTGTACGCTCCCATGAGCGACCACACGCCGGCCTCCTCTACAGCCGCTTTGAATGCAGGCAGATATATTTCGCGCAGAGCCCGTTCGCTCACCTCTACGTTCACAGACATGCGGTTGGTCTCTTGGTTGTTGAGGCAGAAGTGTTTCACACAACTGGCCACTCCCATGCTCTGCACTCCTTTGATATAAGGCACGCACATGCGCGAGGTAAGAAGCGGGTCTTCGCCCATGTATTCGAAGTTGCGGCCACACAGCGGAGTGCGATATATGTTGACACCAGGGCCTAACATCACTTGCTTGTTGCGGTAGCGTGCCTCTTCGCCGACACCCCGGCCATATTGGTATGCCAGCTCCTCGTTCCATGTGGCAGCAAGGCATGTGAGCGACGGGAAGGCTGTGCACGAGTCGGTTTCCCACCCTGCATGACCCCATCCGGCCCATTGCATCTCGTAGCGGACACCGTGGGGGCCATCGCTCGACCAGAGGCCCGGAATACCCAGACGCGGCACACCGTTCGAATAAAACTTGCCCTGAGCATGGCACAGACGTACTTTCTCTTCAAGTGTCATCCTGCTCAATGCGTCGTCGATACGCTCTTCTATAGGTCTTGTAGGGTCCAGATAGGCTGGAACCGGCTGCGCACCCGAAAGGATGCACACACATGCTGTAATGATTGTCGTAAGAAATCTTTTCATCTTTTGTCTTCTTTATTGTTGTATCATGGGCAAAGGTAATAATAAATCGTGAATGATACATACAAAACAGCACGTAAATGACAGCAAAAATGCAAAAATGGTTGTCTGTCAGCATAAAATCGGTGTTGCGAAGATAAAATACTGGGCATTCATACCCGTTTATTCAAATTATTTGCCTACCTTTGCAACCAGTTATGAAAATCAGGGAAATTATTGATGCCCTTGAAGACTTTGCACCTCTCGCCCTGCAAGACGGATTCGATAATGCCGGACTGCAGATTGGACTGCCGGGAGATGTGGATGCTACAGGGGTATTGTTGTGTTTAGACATCACGGAAGATGTCATTGACGAGGCAGTGGCTCATGGTTGCAACATGATAGTGAGCCACCATCCCTTGCTGTTCCACCCTGTGAAGCAGATTTCGGGACGCGACTATACAGAGCGAACCATCATCAGTGCAGTCAAACACGATATAACCATATACTCGGCTCATACCAACCTCGACAACGCCCCGGGCGGAGTATGCTGCCGTATGGCCGAAAAGCTGTCGCTGACCGACCTCGGCTGGCTCGAACCCAAGACCGGCACCGACGGAGGGAGCGGCATCGTAGGCATGCTGGCTGAACCCATGAGTCCCGATGACTTCATCAGCCATGTAGGCACCGTGTTCGGGTTTGACCATCTGCACCACAACCTTTGGAACGGAACCGCCGTAAGGCGAGTGGCATTATGCGGAGGTGCCGGTGCATTCCTCATCCCACAAGCTGTGGCAGCCGGAGCCGATGCGTTCATCACCGGAGAGATAGGATACCACCGATTCTTCGGACATGAGGCAGACTTGCTGCTTGTAGAACTCGGCCACTACGAGAGCGAGCAATACACCACAGAGATACTGCACGAGGTTATAAACCATGCATTCCCCCATCTCAGGCTGATTGAAACCAAAGTAAGGACCAACCCCATATACAGTCCTGCACACCGCCACGTTTCCCCTCCCGAAAAAAACTGATTACCCAGACTGGCTGAAGGATGTCCGTAAAACAGACGATAATTGATAATATAATAAGTGATAATACATGTTTCGTATGTATAGGTTTCATACTGTTTATAGGTTACATATCAGATACACTCCTGCGCTTCGCTCCGTCGGTATGACAGGGCGGCAGGTTGCTGCAAGATAGCACAGTTTTCTATAGAGAACGACATTCCATTGGAGTCATACCGACGGAGGTATGAAATACCATAGGAGCGTATCTGCATATGAAACATATACTTGCGAATCTTGAATAACTGATAATTAAATAATTGATAATATAATAAATTCTTAACAATGGCAAAAAAGAAACTATCACCACAGGAACTGCCCGTAGAAGACAAACTGAAGTTGCTCTACCAGTTGCAGACAGTATTGAGCGAGATTGACCGCATACGTACCCTGCGTGGCGAACTTCCACTCGAAGTTGAAGACCTTGAAGACGAAGTAGAAGGTCTGAAGACACGCATCGAGCGCACCAACGCTTCAATCGAAACCCTTCGTGCCACAGTGAACGAAATGAAAAACAACATCGTGTTGGCCACGGGCAAGATTGAGACCTACAAGACCCAACTCGACAATGTGCGTAACAACCGCGAATATGACACACTGAACAAGGAAATCGAATATCAGACACTCGAAGTAGAACTGTTCAACAAGCGCATCCGAGAGGCACAGACAGCCGAACAGGCCAAGCGTGAGTTGCTCGAATCAAGTCAGGCCACACTCGATGAACGCATGCAAGACCTGGAAGTGACTAAAAACGAGCTGGACGAAATCGTTGCAGAAACAAAGGCTGACGAAGAAAAACTGCGCGAGAAGGCAAAGAACCTCGAACTGTCTATCGAACCCCGACTGCTGGCGTCGTTCAAACGCATACGCAAGAACTCACGCAACGGTCTGGGAATAGTATATGTGCAGCGCGACTCGTGTGGAGGCTGCTTCGCTCAGATACCGCCACAGCGACAGCTTGATGTACGTATGCGTAAGAAAATCATCGTTTGCGAATATTGCGGGCGCATACTCATCGACCCCGAACTTGCAGGGGTGAAGATAGAAAAATCGGCCGATGACACCAAGCGTCGCAGCCGCCGCCCGGCACGCAAGACCGTAGCCGACGAGCAGGACAACGATATAGAAGCATAATTCGCGCGTGCCTGCTTGCAGGCACGCCTATGCGTCGGCAAACACCATACCGTCTTCGAACGTTATCTGCAACTTTGTGTATTCGCAGTGGAAGTCATGCCGCAGGCGGTCAAGATAGCGCCTACATTCCCATTGGCACATAGGCAGGTCGTGCAACAGGCAGTTGCCGCAGGTCTGCGGCTCGGTGGCCGGCACTTTGTCCTGAGCCAGAATCCACTCAAGACATTCGATGGTGAGGCTGCGCATCTCGCTGGTGGTGTATGTCCCCGTCATGATGACATACATACCTGTGAGACAGCCCATAGGACCAACATATACCACATCATCCTTTACCCTGCTGTTGCGAAACCATGTGGCCATGAGGTGCTCCATGCTGTGCATGGCAGCAGGAGCCACTGCCGGTTCCCTGTTGGGCTCGGTAATGCGAAGGTCGAATGTGGTAAAACCCTTGTCTTCGCGCGACACATATATGCCAGGCTTCAGGCGGGTGTGGTCGATGGTGAAACTTTGTATTACTTCCATACAGCTGCTCTTTTGTTATTACTTCTACCCGTTGGCGGAATTAAATCAGTGCGTACTTAATCCTACCTATGGGCTTGTTGTTAATGTAATTGATGTATTGTAACGCGGTCATCGCACTGACTTTGCCCACTATTCGGGCAAAAAGACCGCAGGTTTCCTT
>CALGGJ010000078.1 GCA_937915745.1 uncultured Prevotellaceae bacterium
TCCATCACCTTGGCGTTATACACTGCATTGTCGGGACTCGTACCCCACGAGAACGGACCGTGGTTTTTTACCAGGACGGCAGGGGTGTGGTCGGGGTTGATGTGGCGAATGTTGAGTATCTCGTCAACAATCACGTTGCCCGTCTCCAGTTCGTATTGTCCCTTTACCTCGGCTTCTGTCATATCGCGCGTGCATGGGATGTCTTTGTAGAAGTAGTCGGCATGTGTGGTTCCGATGTTAGGGATGTCGCGTCCTGCCTGTGCAAATGCTGTTGCATAGGTTGAGTGTGTGTGTACCACTCCTTGTATGTTGGGGAATGCCTTGTAGAGCACGAGGTGGGTAGGGGTGTCCGACGATGGGTTGAGGTCGCCCTCCACTACCTTGCCTGTCTCAAGGTCAACCACAACCATGTCGCTCGCTTTCATCTCGTCGTAGCTTACACCGGATGGCTTGATGACTACGAGGCCTTTTTCGCGGTCAATACCCGACACGTTACCCCATGTGAAGATAACGAGTCCTTGTTTCACGAGGTCAAGGTTTGCCTTGAACACTTTTTGTTTCAGTTCTTCTAACATAGTTTGATATAGTTTTAATTTCGAATTAATTCAGACCTTGAAACACTGTGGGTAACACAGGCCACACATGTGGGGGTGTGGCGTAGCTGGATAGCGCTTTGCCTGGCAAGCCGTGTGGGGTGGAAACACCCCGGCGTTGCATTCCTTCTTTCTAAAGATTGGTCGTATCAATCCACGGAAACAAGAAATATGTACATCACAGCCCTGGGGAGGATGCCTTGTCGGTCTGCCTTGTCGGTCTGCGTCGTCGGTCTGCCTTGGTTAGTATATATAAAATTCAGAAAAGCTACACCTATCTATTTTTTTAATAGGTGTAGCTTGTTCCGGGGTGTGTTACCACAAGCAGATATAAAGTACTGCGAGGATAACGATGATTCCTATAGCACCAACATTGAATGCCGTGTTGGTCTTGAATATTTCGATATCAACACCGATTGACTTCACGTCTTCAACAGTATCCTTAGCATTCGAGCGGAGGTACCAGAAGAGGGTGAAGAACATGACGGTGAGGAAGAATATAGTCTCAGCACCATAGTTGCGGCATGCTTCGTTGAACATCATGATGACACCTGCTACCAATGTGAGTACAGACAGGCAAAGCATGATGCTCGACCACTTGAGCTGTGTCTTCACTGAGTTGGCAGAAAGCACTTCTGCAGGTTTTGTCTTCTTGCTCATCATTGATATGGGAATGAACAGTGCAACGAGGCAGAGGAATACGTAACCCATACGGATGAGGAACGGAACGTCTGGCAGTGCAAACTTGAAGATGATAGAGAAGAGGAATGTGCCGATGGCTGCAACAACTGCTGCTGCACCCGAACTGCGCTTCCACAGCAGTCCAAGTCCGAATACCACTACGATACCAGGATATACAAAGCCTGAATATTCCTGTAACAGCTGGAATGCCTGGTCGGCACCACCCATGATTGGATATACAGCTATAAGTGCGATGATGAGTGCAGACAGCGATGTGATACGACCCACAGTCACGAGTTTCTTGTCGCTTGCATTCTTGTTGATGAACTTCTTGTAAACGTCTATCGTGAAGATAGTTGAGGTAGAGTTGAACATAGATGCAAGTGAAGAGATGACTGCTGCTGCAAGTGCGGCGAATGCAAGACCCTTCACTATTGTAGGAGTGAAGTGGTGGATGAGGAATGGATAAGCCTGGTCATTGCGTGTGATACCGTTTTCAACAATGCCGTTAATCAGTTTCTGATAGAGCTCCGGCTGCTGTGTAACGATGTAGAATGCACATACACCAGGGATACATACGATGAACGGAATCAATATCTTGAGGAATCCTGCAAACACAAGACCCTTCTTTGCATCGTCCAGACTCTTTGCTGCCAGACCTTTCTGGATGATATACTGGTTGAAACCCCAGTACCCCAGGTTGGTAAGCCAGAGTGCACCTACGATTACCACGATACCAGGTATGTCGAAGTATGGCTCGTTTGTAATGCCTTCAGCATATGCACCGCCAGTACTGTTGACTACCAGGTTGAAGTGTTTGTCGCCTTCTATCTGCCCCAACTCAGAGTATATCTTACCCAGTGCGCCAAGTGCTCCGCCATCGACCGATAGTTCGCTTGCAATGAAGTCGAGAGCTGCGTAGGCTGTGATAAGACCGCCACCAACGAGGAATGTAACCTGCATGACATCTGTCCATGCAACTGATGCCAGACCTCCGTAGATGGAATAAACACCCGCGATGACGAACAGGATGAGAATGATGGTGAGCAGTGTCATATCGACTTCCATGCCGAGAATTTGACCCGGTACATCAGGCAGACCTAAAATCATCTTGATGGCAAGTGCTCCAAGCCATGAAACAGATGTAAGATTGATAAACACATACAGGAAGAGCCAGAAGATAGAGAAAGCAAGACCAACACCCCAGTTGTAGCGGTCGCTTAGGAACTGCGGAATAGTGAAGATTCTCTTCTTAATCATAAGTGGGAGCAGGAATTTACCCACGATGATGAGTGCAAGTGCTGCTTGCAGCTCGTAGGCTGCCATTGCAATACCCGATACGTAAGCAGAACCCGACATGCCGATGAACTGCTCGGCCGAGATGTTGGCTGCTATGAGCGATGCACCAACTGCCCACCAAGTCAGGGTGTTGCCGGCAAGGAAATAGTCGTTAGAGGTCTTATCTTGACCTTTCTTGCTACGCGAGAGGTACAAGCCAAGTCCTACGAGGAGCACAATGTATATGCACACCACAATGTAGTCAATGGTCTCAAAGCCATTGGTTTTCAGAGCTTCTAAAACGTTCATTTTTCTTGATAATTGACTATTGATATTTGTTTTTTAATAATTGATAATTTCTTTCGCCTCCGTTTTCTCGCCATGCCAAAGCACAAAACAGTTGCGGCTTAGGTCATCTGGCTTAAAAAAACACGTTGATAATTGACAATAAACTGACAATTATTCTGCTACAGAGAACTTGAAGATACATGTATGTGCGTATGCGTTCTCCTCGCCTGGCTCTACCCATGCATCCGATTCTGCCCACTCCTTGTTCGGTGAGTCTGGATACTTCTGGGTTTCAAGACAGATACCTGTGCGCTGCTGATAGACGATTCCCCTCTTGCCCGTAACAGTGCCATCGAGGAAGTTACCGGTATAAACCTGCACACCTGGCTGGTCGGTATATACCTGAAGTACAATACCCGTCTTTGGACTTTCGAGCTTTATAACCGCTACTTCAATGTTGTTTTCGTTGTCGAACACCCAGTTGTGATCGTATCCGTTGCCGTTCTTCAGTTGTTCGTAGTCGAAGTTGTCAATCTCTTCACCAACAACCTTTGCTGTAGTGAAGTCCATCGGTGTACCTTCAACCGGAGCAATCTCGCCTGTGGTCATATAGGTGTCGTCAACCGGAGTGAAGTTGGATGCCTTCAAAGTGAGCAGGTGGTTGGTGATAGGCTCGTTAGGGTCGCCGTTGAGGTTGAAGTATGAGTGGTTGGTCATGTTGATGACCGTCTTCTTGTCGGTTGTGGCATAATAGTTGATTGTAAGGGCATTGCGGTCGTCAAGCGAATAGGTGACGTAAGCCTCTACATTGCCAGGGAAGTTGTTGTCGCCATCGGGACTGATCATCTTCAGAGTGAGGTCGGTATCGGTCACATCACCGTCAACCTCATATACCTGATACTGCCATCCGAGCGGACCTCCGTGCAGGCAGTGTCCGAAGTTGTTCTGAGGTAGCTGAATGGTCACACCCTCTTCCGGAGTAATCTGACCTTGG
>CALGGJ010000079.1 GCA_937915745.1 uncultured Prevotellaceae bacterium
CTTCAGGATGGGCTTGAACCAACGACCCCCTGATTAACAGTCAGGTGCTCTAACCGACTGAGCTACTGAAGCGGATAAGAACAGGGATTGCCACCCGAGAGGGCCTGGCTTAATGCGGTGCAAAGGTAGTGAATAATTGTGAACCGACAAAGAAATAATCAAGAATTTTTGTGTGTCTGGATTTATTTCTCCTGAAATCATCATAACGTTGATGACCGACTGATAATTTAAGGGGTCATGCACCCGCCTGACCCCTTAAATTATTAAACTTACTAAAACCTTATTTCACGCTCCATTCATACACTCCGCACGACTTATCAACTGGCTGCACGAGTTCGAGCTTGACCGCCGTGGTGGTAACGGGATCGAAGCTGACTGTGCAAGCTACGCCTTTGTCGGTTGGGTATCCTGATGGGTTAGACACCTCAACCCAGTTGCCTGCAGAGTCTTTGTAGTAGAGTTTCCAAGAGTCAGGCACCTTACATCCTTGCCATGGTTGGTCGTCATACCAATATACGGTTGATGTGCTGATTTCGGCTGGTTGCTTAAACTCGTATGAGAGCCACTCGGTTGAGTTGTTCTTAGGCCACCAATGTGTGTAAGGTATGCTGCGGTCGTTGCCGTCGGCTGGTATGAGGCGGTCGTTGATGGCGGATAATGATGGCAGGCGTCGCTGTGATGCTTCCACCTTCGACTCGGATGCCAATGTTGGCGGCATGGCCGGAGTGGTGGCGCTCAGGTCGATAGGTATCCACACGGCCATATTGCCACTGCCACGGTGAGCCCAGGCGTAGTAAGGTATGAGGGTGAGCTTTTCGTCGTTGGTGGTGAGGCGTCCGGTGAGGTCAAACTTCAGTGTCTGTGCACCTGTCACGAGTGTCTGAATGTCGGTGCCGGCTATTGTAACATGACCTATGGTGTATTGAGGCTCTTGGTTGAGCAGTATGCTGAGTACGTCGCAGGTGTTGTCGGGCCATTCGGCACAATAAACCAGCGGACCGCGTTCGATGGCGGCACGACCCTTATCGGCTGCTACCTTGCCGTTGGCACGCACAAGACGGGCATCCATGTCGAAGTGCACCTCTACTTTATCGCCCGACTTCCATTTGCGATCTATTGTGAAATAGCCGTCAACGAGTGTGCTTTCCACTGGCATGCCGTTCACCTTGATGTTGTATTTGAGGCTCTTGCCATCTGCATAGTGGTAGAGGTCGCTTGGAACGACCTGGCCGCGCACCCATCCCGGGATACGGATATTGAGGGCAAATTGTCCTGGTGCTTTCTTTACGGTCATGGTGATGTCACCGTCCCATGGATAATTGGTCTGCTGGACGAGTGTGGCAGTCTTACCTCCAACTTTTACCGTGGTCTCGTTGCTTGCGAAGAGGTTGACGTAGAGGGCATTGCCTTTTACCGCATATATGTATTGTGGGAACGATGGTATGAATCGTGCTGCGTTTGACGGACAGCAGGCGCATCCGAACCACTCCTGACGTTGGTGCTGACCCATCGACTGCAATGGGTTTGGATAGAAGAATTTGCCACCATCGATGCTGATGCCCGACAGTACTCCGTTGTAGAGTGTGCGCTCGAGTGCATCGTAGTATTTACTCTCGCCATGGAGCAGGAAGAGCCGGTAGTTGAGATAGACCTGTGCGATGGCTGCACATGTCTCGCAGTATGCCGACATGTTAGGCAGCTCGTAGTTGTCGCCGAAGGCTTCGCCCGACGACGTTGCTCCCACACCGCCTGTGAGGTAATACTTCTTTCCCATGATATTTTCCCAAATGCGGTCGATGGCATGGATGTAGGCTGTGTCGCCGGTGAGGGCAGCCACATCGGCCATACCTGCATACATATATCCGGCACGTACGGCATGACCCACTGCTTCGTCCTGCTCGAGCACAGGCTTGTGGCTTTGTGCATATTCGTCTATCTTGTGCAGATAGCCGTCGGCGTCGCGCATACCGCCACGACCA
>CALGGJ010000080.1 GCA_937915745.1 uncultured Prevotellaceae bacterium
ATGAAATCCAAAGTTTTCAAAGCGCGAAACAGTCTAATGACCGATTTGGGTTTAGGGGATGGGTACAAAGTTTGTCCAGCAGTGACAAGTGTTAATGAACGTTAAATAATGGGCCCGCATTTTACATTTTGATTTTTTTTATATCTAATGAATGTAGATATAGTTATCTGATGAATATATTTATTATTAACCTTTTAAAAGAATTATAATCTATGAAACAAATTTTACTTTCTGTAACGACAATGTTGTTTGTGGCTGCAGCAGCAATGGCTCAACCACAAAGTAAGGCTCAAGGTCCTCGCGGACCGCACATGATGCCTCAGCATCACGGACCTCGAGTTGCCATGAAAATGGTGAAACTCACCGACGAGGAGGTAGCAGCAAGGTTTGCACGTACGCTGAGACTCGACGAGGAGAAAACTGCCGCTTTTGCACCTGTGTTTGTTGAGTTTTTGGCCGACAAGGCAGAAGTGGATGAGCAGTATCCAGTTATGCCAAGGCGGATGTTCGGACATTCTACGATGCACAAAGAGCAACTTACTGCGGAGCAACAGGAACAGACGAAAGCCCGGATGGGGCAGATGTTTGCCAAACGTAAGGTTGTATTTAAATTACACAGCGACTATAGGCCTCAGTTCCTCAGTGTGTTGAACGGGCGTCAGTATCATCGTATGATGGGTATGTTGGACGACCCTCGTATGTTTGTGAAATTCGTGCGTATTTCATCTGAGGAGAATGAAGACAAACAGCCGGAACTGACAGCTGTTCCTGAAGGACTTGCCGATGCTATCGAGTCGGTCAAGAACGATGGGGCTAGGTCAACGGGCGAATGGTATTCCATTAATGGTCTGCAACAGAACGGACAGCCTTCTCAACCGGGCATATTTATAAATAACGGGAAGAAAGTATTGATAAAGTAAGATGAAAGAGGTTATACGACTTTCGTAAACCACAGTTAGACAATAGGTAGTTAAAGGGACACAGCCAAAGCGTTTGTCGTCCCTTTTTGCAGTTTGTAAATCACCTGCAGTATGCACATGCGCATCGATATAGCTAAACCTCGTGGCAAACGATACTTTTTGCTGGTTGGAATTTGTTTTATCTGTGTATAATGCTCATCTGTTTAGTTCTTTTTTCGTAACTTTGCATCTGAAATCGAACGCAAGGTTACGTCTTATTGCATTTTATTGCTCAGGTATGATTGATTATAGTTGTCTGAAAGGAAAACGGGTGTCATTTGTGACTTTGGGTTGCAAACTGAATTTTGCCGAGACATCAACACTCGCTGAATTGCTGATAAGTCATGGTGCTGTACGTTCTGTTAAAGGCGAACGTGCCGATATTTGCATCGTCAACACCTGCACGGTCACATCGATAGCCGATAGTAAGTGCCGACAGGCCATACATCGTGTGATAAAAGAGAACCAAGGTGCAATAGTGGCTGTCACAGGATGTTATGCACAGTTGTCACCCAACTCTATTGAGAGCATTGACGGGGTAGATATAGTGGTTGGTGCTCAGAACCGGGGCGACCTCATTGATCAGATATGCTATCATCTTAACGATACGTCAGAGAAACAGCATGGTGTGTCAACCGAGGACAGTACGTCGTTCTTCCCGTCATGCTCGCATGGCGACCGTACACGATATTTCCTTAAGGTACAAGACGGTTGCAACTACTTCTGCACCTACTGCACGATACCTATGGCACGTGGACGCAGCCGTAACGGCAGCATCGCTTCCATGGTGGCTCAAGCACAGAAGGTGGCAGATGAGGGAGGACGTGAAATAGTGATTACAGGAGTTAATATCGGTGATTTCGGCCGTACCACAGGAGAGACTTTCATCGACCTCATAAAAGAACTGGATCAGGTCGGAGGCATCCAACGCTACAGAATTTCAAGCATTGAGCCCAACCTCCTTACCGATGAGATAATTGATTTCTGTGCCCACTCAAGGGCATTCATGCCCCACTTTCACATACCACTGCAGAGTGGCAGTGACGAGGTGCTGCGACTCATGCATCGACATTATGATACAGCCTTGTTCCGCCAACGCATAGAACACATCCGGAATGTTATGCCAAATGCATTCATCGGTGTGGATGTCATGACAGGAACGAGAGGAGAGACACAGGAATATTTCGACCGTTCGTATGAATTTATCAACAGCCTCGACATAAGCCAATTGCATGTCTTCACCTATTCAGAACGTCCGGGAACGAAAGCATTACAGATACCGTATATCGTGTCGGCCACCGACAGACACATACGCACACAGCGGTTGCTGCAACTGTCAGACAAGAAGGTACACGACTTCTATTCACGACACATAGGAAAGACAGCATACGTGCTGCCCGAACACACACCAGCAGCACGACGTAAGATGCACGGATTTACTGATAACTATATAAGAGTTGAGATAGAAAACCATCCAGAACTGGCCGGTGCGATTGTGGCCGTCAGGCTTGGTCAGTTGAATGAAAAACAAGATGCCATATGTGCAAACTTGCTATAGTAATACTAAATTGGAATGGATCAGATATGCTGCAGCGATATCTGCCATCCGTCGTCAGGTGTTCTCTCCGTGATGACATAAGAGTCTTTGTGGCGGATAACGGCTCTACCGACAACTCCCTGCGCGTGATGGCCCGAGAGTTTCCAGAGGTAAAGACCATACCCCTCTCCCGCAATTATGGTTTTGCCGAGGGATACAACCGTGCGCTCCAGACCATTCAAGCCCAATACTACATGCTGCTCAACAGCGATGTAGAGATACGCCAGCCACGCTGGCTCGAACCCATGTTGCAATATATGGATACCCACAAGGACGTGGCGGCATGTCAGCCCAAACTTCTGAAATTGGGCGAAGAACAAACATTCGAATATGCAGGGGCAGCAGGCGGATATATCGACCGATGGGGATATCCCTATTGTCGCGGACGCGTGATGCAGACCGTAGAAGACGATTACGGCCAATACGACGACATCGCATTGGTACATTGGACCACAGGAGCAGCAATGATGGTACGTTCAGATATATATTGGAAAGCAGGTGGTCTCGACCCTAAGTTCTTTGCACACATGGAAGAAATCGACCTCTGTTGGCGGATGCGCATAATGGGATATAAACTCGTCTGCATCCCCCAAAGCACTGCATATCACCTCGGCGGAGCCACACTACGACAGGGAGACCCATACAAGACAAGACTCAACTTCCGCAACAATCGCCTCATGTTATACAAGAACCTGCCCGACTCCACTATGAAACAAATCATGACAGTGAGATTGATGCTCGACCTGGCGGTCCTGCTGCAATATGTCATGAAGGCCGATTGGGCAAATGCCCGGGCTGTATGGCTCGCCCTGCGCGAATATTACAAAATGAAAGCCTATTACAAATCGGTGCGCCGACAAATACAGGCACAGCGCCTAATGAGCGAAATGACCGATACCACTAGTATATCCATCCTTTGGCAATATTATGTAAAAAAACACCGCAGCTTTCAGCAGATTGACAAATAAAATGCAGATGCACCCCTGCATCTGCAATATCCAAATGATAACTACAGCATAACAACAATTATGAAACACTTTAAACCTGTACTCCTGATTTTTACTGCACTGATGTTGCCACATACATCCATAATCTGTGCAGAAAGCATGAAAACAAAACAGCCATCGTCACCCGACGGACAAATTACGGTAAGCCTTCAGGGAGGTGGGCTCGCATTACACTTTGCAGGCAAGCCGGTCATTCAACTACCAAGACTTGGAATAGGCGATGATGCCATCCGTTTATCGTCTGTACCGCATTTTGTACAGAAATACAAGGCAGACTACACGATGCTTTCCGGCAAATGTCTGCACTGTACCAATAGTGCCAACGAATACTCAGTTGATTTGACCGCCAATCAGCGCATGACCATACGACTGTTTAACGATGGAATGGCATTCAGATACGAACTCTCGGATTTACAATCAGTCAAAATACCACGCGAGCACACAGCCTACCGCATAGCCGACGGAACCCCGCGATGGATGCAACGGTGGAGCGAGGCGTACGAGGGATTCTTCCCACTCACCACACAAACTTCCGATAATGGCCGATGGGGTTATCCGGCACTTGTAGAAGCCTCCGATGGTGTATATGCACTTATCACCGAAGCCAATATCGAACGTCGTCAAAGTGCATCATCTCTTTACAACTATGGTGACATATATAGCGTTGTACCCGATAAGAACGACATTCAGGTGTCAGGTTCGTGGCATACACCATGGAGGGTACTAATAATAGGAACCCTGTCGCGAGTCGTCGAATCCACGTTAGTGACAGATGTTGCAAACCCCTGTTGTCTCGACAGTACCACATGGATACATCCAGGAGTCGTGTCGTGGGTATATTGGGCCTATAATCACGGTTCTAACGACTACAATATAATATGCAAGTATGTTGATTTGGCTGTCAGCCTACAACTGCCATACGTCCTTATTGATGCCGAGTGGGATGAAATGAAAAACGGCAAGACCATTGAAGATGCAGTGGCCTACGCCAGGGATAACGGCATAAAGCCACTCATCTGGTACAATTCATCAGTGGGGTGGGTCAAGGGAGCTCCGGGACCAAAGTATCGTCTTAACAACCCGGACGACCGCGAACGAGAGTTCGCATGGTGTGAACGCATTGGGGTGGCAGGAGTGAAAATAGACTTCTTCTCGGGCGATAATCAGATGAATATGGACTATTATCTCGATTTGCTTGAATCTACGGCCCGACACCATCTGCTCGTAAATTTCCATGGTGCAACCATACCACGAGGATGGCAACGCACATATCCACACATGCTTACTACCGAAGGAGTCTATGGGGCTGAATGGTATAACAATGTCCCGACATTTACCGACAAAGCAGCAAGCCACAATGCAACATTACCGTTCACGCGCAACGTCATCGGTCCGATGGACTACACACCATGTGCGTTCAGCCATTCGCAACACCCCCACATCACCACCTATGCACACGAACTCGCACTTACGGTACTCTTTGAGAGCGGGTTGCAACACCTCGCCGACCGTCCCGAGAGTTTCCTGGCACAGCCAGCAGACATACGTCACTTCTTCGGCCGACTGCCGGTAGTGTGGGACGAGACGCTCCTGCTCGATGGCGTCCCGGGACAGTACGTTGTCCTTGCACGTCGTAACCGACGTACATGGTACGTGGCAGGCATCAACGGTTCAGATGACTCGCGTACCATCACCCTCTCGTTTGCCCGCTTACCACGCAAACTGGCTAATGCAACATTATTTCTCGATGGCGATAACCCGGCTCAGCCATGGTGTATAAAGACTATATCATTCAAGCAAATCCCCCGGCAAATCACCCTGAAACCAAGAGGCGGTTTTGTTGCGGAAATTGAAGAATGAAAACGTTGGATGTCATCCGACCTTTTCTTTGCCATGCCAAAGTGAGCAAGCTCCCTTTGGTCATTTGGCTTAACGAAAACATCCCACCCCGAAGTCATACCGACGGAGGTATGAAATACCGTAGGAGCGTATCTGTAT
>CALGGJ010000081.1 GCA_937915745.1 uncultured Prevotellaceae bacterium
GCGCAGTCGCAGGGGCGAGAGTGCGCAGTCGCAGGGGCCAACATTATCAGACCCTAAAAGCAGAGCATACATATCAGGTAAGTTCCGGTGTCAATATGGTTTGAAGAATCTGCTGTGCCTGTGTTATAGACTTAACACCGCCGACCACAACCGAGCGACGGCCATCAACCTCACGCAGTTTTGTTTCGCGCGGATGCCATGACACATAGTCGATGATAGCACCGAATTGCTCGCTCTGATAATAAGGACTGTCATTGTCGGCAACAAGGAATAGTCGCATAGAACCTTGTTTCAAGACGACCTTATCAATACCAAGCCGTGCAGCATCCCATTTCAGAGGCATTACAGCCAACAGTTGTTCGCCTTCGGGTGTTAGTTTCCCGAAACGGTCTTCAAGCCGTTTGCGATAGGCATCGAGCTGTCCACGGCTACTGATTGAATCGAGTTCACGGTATAGGCTCATCCGTTCGCTGCTGCTCGGCACATAATCTTCGGTAAATTGTGCAGGCAGGTCGGCCGAAACTTCGACTGTTTCGGCTAGCGATTCGAAGGTTGGCGAATACACTTTTTCTTTGTCGTGGCCGTCGCCTGAAGCATTGGCAGAAGCTGCAGCCAACTCTTGCATGGCTTCAGCCAGCACTTTCTGATATGTCTCGTAACCAAGGTCGGCTATAAACCCACTCTGTTCGGCTCCCAGCAGGTTACCGGCACCTCGGATATCGAGGTCTTGCATGGCAATCTGTATGCCCGACCCCAAATCGGAGAAATTCTCCAGAGCCTGCAGGCGACGTCTCGACTGTTCGTTCAGTGCAGCTAATGGCGGTGCAATAAGGTAGCAGAAGGCTTTGCGATTGCTACGACCCACACGCCCACGCATCTGATGCAGGTCGCTCAATCCATAGTTCTGTGCCGAATTGATGATGATTGTATTTGCATTTGGAATATCTATACCATTCTCGACAATCGTTGTAGAAAGCATGACATCGTAGTCGTGGTTCATAAAATCAAACACCACCTGCTCCAGCTCCTGGGGATTCATCCGCCCATGACCGATACAGACACGAGCATCGGGTACCTCACGCTCGATGAGAGCTTTCAGTTCGGGTAGGTTGCTTATTTTGTTATTGACAAAGAACACCTGTCCATTACGACTCATCTCAAAATTGATGGCTTCTGCAATCACATCGGCCGAAAACGTATGTATCTCGGTTTGAATCGGATATCGGTTGGCAGGAGGAGTCTGTATGATGCTGAGGTCGCGTGCACCCATGAGCGAGAACTGCAACGTACGCGGAATGGGTGTTGCAGTCATAGTGAGCGTATCTACGTTCACCTTCATCTGGCGAAGTTTTTCCTTAACAGCCACTCCAAACTTCTGCTCCTCATCGATGATAAGCAATCCGAGGTCGTGGAACTTCACATCGCGCCCAATCAACTTGTGCGTTCCGATAATGATATCAATACGCCCGGCAGCCAAGTCGGCCAACACGGCCTTGGTAGTCTTAGTATCGCGTGCACGGCTCAGATACTCCACTCTGACTGGAAAGTCCCTAAGCCGCGAGACAAACGTAGTGAAGTGCTGATAAGCCAATACAGTGGTAGGCACAAGCACCGCCACCTGCTTGCTGTCGGCCGCAGCCTTGAATGCAGCACGAATGGCCACTTCAGTCTTGCCGAATCCCACGTCGCCACATATCAGGCGGTCCATAGGTTGCTCACGCTCCATATCGGCCTTCACATCTGCCGTGGCCTTCAGCTGGTCGGGGGTATCTTCATACACAAAACTCGCCTCCAGTTCGTGTTGCATGTAGCTGTCGTGGCTGTAGGCAAAACCCTTCTGCTGCATACGTATAGAATAGAGCCTGATGAGGTCGCGAGCAATATCCTTCACCTTCGACTTCACACGTTCCTTCATACGCTCCCACGCTCCGGTACCCAAACGGTTCAAACGAGGAGCCTCGCCCTCACGCCCTTTGTACTTCGACACCTTGTTGAGTGCATGAATCGATACATACACTATATCATCATTCTGATATATGATTTTTATCATCTCCTGCATCTGACTGCCGTTAGGTACACGCACCAATCCGCCAAATCGACCTATGCCATGATCTATATGTACCACATAATCACCTACTTCAAATTGCTGCAACTCCTTCAGCGTTAGCGCAACTTTACCTCGTCGCACACGCTCGCTCTTCAAACTATACTTGTGATAGCGGTCGAACAACTGATGGTCGGTAAAGAAACATTGTCTCAACGAATGGTCGATAAAACCTTCGTGAATGGCACACGAAACCGCAGCAAAGGTAATCAACATCTCACCGTGGCGATTGGCATCGAATATATCCTCGAGACGATGAATCTGCTTGTCGTTATCAGCAAATATGTTTATCGAATAACCATCGGATATAAGACGTTCAAACTCCTGTGTCACCAGCTCGAAGTTTTTATGAAATAAAGGTTGAGGAGCAGTATGGAAATCAACCGCAATCAGCTGACCGGCCGAAGACTGGTAGCCGGTCTGCCTGATATTGACACAACGAAAACTCTTGATACCCAACTCAAAATCCTCACGTTTGGCAAGAAAACTGGCATCGAGACGAACATCGCTCACCACCTGGGCCTGAACGCTGAAACCAGCAGACGCAATCTGTTCAATACGAGTTGCAACGTAATCGACAGAAGGAAGAACAACAAGAGTATCGGCAGGCAAAAAGGAGAGGAACGAAACATGATGTTGAGATGATGGTGACGGCTCGGATACAATTGTCATGCTATCAGTCTTGCCTTCCGACAGCTGGGTCTGGACATCGAAAGTACGAATGCTATCCACCTCATCGCCAAAGAAGTCAAGACGGTATGGCAAATCGTTGCTGAACGAAAACACATCGACTATACTACCGCGCATAGCAAACTGACCTGGCTCATAGACATAGTCGGTACGGACAAATCCAAGGGAAAACAGACGCTCCTCAAGTTCGGTAACGTCAATCATGTCACCACGACTTACTGTCAACGAATGTTCAGAAAGCTCATCTTTCGTCACAACCATCTCGGCCAACGACTCAGGGTAGGCAACTATGACAATGCCATCATTATGTCCGGCAACCTGTGGAGCTGAAAGCCTCGTCAGCACATTGGTCCTTAATATTTCGTTGGCATCATCACGTTGATTATATTTGATGGCACGCCTATAAGATGAAGGGAAGAACAAGACGCCCTCTTCGCCAAGCATCTGAATAAGATCGTGGTAGAAATAAGCTGCCGTCTCCTCGTCGTCCATCACACAAAGCATGGTATCCGACACCCCACCCGACCGACGCAACGTGGCACACACCAACGCCGTGGCCGATCCGGTAAGACCAGTCACCTGTATGTTCGACTTCCTGTGGCGGATAGCCTCAATCAGTCGCTTGACATCAGCTCCCGATGCCAATAACTTCAAGATTCGTGAAGTGTCAGCCACTGTCTCGGGTAATGTCAGTTAGGCTGTGGGACGAAAATCGCGGGCAAACAGTCGCAGAAAAGACAATGTATCTTCGCTTGCATGCAACAAAGGCATACCTTCCAACCTGTCCATTGGTTCTAAATCGCTCGACCAAGATTGAGAATTAAATGTCTGTCCGTTCAGAGTAAAATCCATCATAGGCAAAATACATGTTTTTATTGAATAATGTAATTCGTTATTTTCTATTAAAGAAACGACAACAACCCACTTTTTATTTTGCGCAACCTAACTTTTTTTTCGATAGACGCAAAATAACATGTGAACCCACATTGGACAAAGAAGAAAACCATCCGGATGAAACGGTATCCTCCGGATGGTCTTCAATATAGTGTGCCCTTGTTAAATCTGGCTGATATCCTTAATTATCAAATCCGACACAATGGCAATTATCACAATCAGTTGAACCACTTTACATAGCAGAAATCCTGACGATGTGGCAGGTCGGCATTCTTAGGGTACATACGGAATGCAACTTTAATGTCTCCAGCCACCTCTACGACATGTGTACCCTGGAATGTAAATAGGTTTCCACTGCGATTTACGACATTCAGCGGTTCTACCTGAGAAACATACAGTTTGGCATCAGCATCAGAACGCAGCGTAACAAGCTCAACACCTACTACATCGTCGAGTCCCTGTTCATCTACAGTGACACGGATATTATATGAATGTCCGGTCATGGCGTTACCCGACATGAGTTCAGGATCTTTCTCAACTGATATTACATTGATGCTGTCCCAACGCTCTGCAACGACCTCCTTCCAATGGGCAATCTCGCGTGCCTTCTGACAACCGGAGGCAAAGAGCACCTGTGCACGCGTAGCGAGAGGAATGTAGAACTTGGCATAGTAGTCGTCGAGTTGCCGTTTCATCGTATAATGTGGTGCAATCTGAGCAATAGAGTTTTTAACTGTCTTTATCCAACCTTCGCTGTAACCCTGCTCGTTCTTTGCATAATAAAGCGGTAGAATCTCGTTTTCGAGCAACGAATAAATGGTAGCTGCATCGAGTTGGTCTTGCTGATCCTGATTTTGATATGTGCGCTTCTCTGTCAGAGCCCATCCAGCACCTTCACGATAGCCCTCAAGCCACCAACCGTCGAGTACAGAGAGGTTGACAACACCGTTCATCAAGGCTTTCTCGCCCGATGTACCTGAGGCTTCGAGCGGACGAGTAGGTGTATTCATCCATATATCTACACCTGTCACAAGACGTCGGGCAAGTTTCATGTCATAATTCTCGAGGAAGATTATCTTTCCCAAGAACTCAGGACGTCGGCTTATTTCGTATATCTTCTTTATCAAACCTTGACCACCGCCATCTGCAGGGTGTGCTTTACCTGCAAACAGAAACTGTACCGGATAATCAGGATTGTTGACGATCTTTGCCAAACGGTCAAGATCTGAGAAGAGCAGATGTGCACGCTTATAGGTTGCAAAGCGTCGGGCAAAACCTATGGTAAGAGCGTCTGGGCTGATTTTTTGCAGGATAGACACTATGCGCGATGGGTCACCCTGGTTTTTAAGCCAATCTTCACGGAACTGCTGCTTGATGTAGTCAACCAGTTTTTTCTTCAAGACCTTGCGTGTATTCCAGATTTCTGCATCAGGCACGTTATATATACTTTCCCACAATTTTGAATTGCTTTGGTCGTGGTAATAGGATTGCGGTAAATACTTTGCGTACAAATCTTTCCATTCGGTGGCACTCCATGTAGGGAAATGAACTCCGTTGGTTACATATCCCACATTGTCAAGTTCTTCAGGGAAGTATCCTTTCCAGATGCCCGAGAACATGCCCTTCGATACTTTTCCGTGCAGCCAACTAACTCCATTTACCCACGAACAGGTATTGCATGCAAATGTTGACATACAGAAGCGTTCTCCGTGGTCGTCGGGGTTGACGCGTCCCATACCCATGAATTCATCCCACGAAATGCCGAGTTGCTGTGGATAGTTGCTCATATATTTACTGAAAAGACCTTCGTCGAAATAGTCGTGTCCTGCAGGGACAGGAGTATGCACCGTGTAGAGCGATGATGTCCGTACAAGCTCGAGGGCTTCGTTGAAAGAGAATCCCTGCCTTACGAAATCTGCCAGACGCTGTACGTTGCAAAGTGCAGCATGTCCTTCGTTGCAATGATAGACATCGGGGTTTATACCCAGTTTCTGCAGGGTGAGCACGCCACCTATGCCGAGCAGCACCTCTTGCTTCAAGCGGTTTTCCCAGTCTCCGCCATACAGTGTGTGTGTTATAGAGCGGTCAAACTCGCTGTTAAGTTCATTGTCGGTGTCGAGCAGATATAGGCTGACCCTACCCACATTTACACGCCACACATAGGCATGTACGGTATAGTTGTTGTAAGGGACATCAACTACCATCGGCTCACCATTTGAGTCCATCTGGCGCACGAGTGGGAGTTGTGCAAAGTTCTGTGCCTCGTATTTTGCCACTTGCTGGCCGTCCATAGATAGGGTCTGGGTAAAATATCCAAAACGATAGAGGAAACCGACCGCTGTCATGCGGACGTTGGAGTCGGATGCTTCCTTGATATAATCTCCTGCAAGGATGCCCAAGCCGCCTGAATATATTTTCAGCACATGGCTCAGTCCGTATTCCATGCACAGGTAAGCGACTGAAGGTCGTGTCTTATCGGGTTCCACATCCATATAGTCGCGGAATTGCTTGTAAACTTTATCCATCATTGTGATGAACTTCTTGTCTGCAGCCAATTGTTCCAGTTTTTTGTAGTTGATGCGGGAAAGCATTAACACAGGGTTTTGGTTCACATCGTGCCACAGTTGTTCGTCCATTGCCTTGTAGAGTTCTTTAGCATCATGGCTCCATACCCACCACATATTGTGTGCCATTTCGTATAGTGGGGTTAGCACCTCTGGCAATGAAGTGTTGACTGTTACGTCGCTCCAATTTGGAGTGTTGGCGTTGCTTGCTTTGATTTTCATACTTTGATTAACAATTGGTTAATACTATTTACTTATTGAGAATTATCTCGGTATTGGTTTGTATTATGTCTGGCATTATTTATTTCGACACATCAGGAGTCGGGTATCACGTTTGTTCAGTGCAATATCGTATGCCTCGTAATAGTTTTCAATAAAATGTTGCCACAATGCTTTCTCGGCAATTGCGGCGGCTTTTGCCCTTATGGTTTTGAGTTGTGATGGTGTCAGATTGGTGAATTCAATGATTGTATCCTTTATTTCATCGGCTGCCTCCGTAAAGTTGTTGTCGGTGCGATGAATGGTTTTTACGCCATCTGCCAACTGGCTGTAGTGTCCACAAAGGGTATTTACCCATAGTCCGAAACCGGCGAGGTCGGTTGTGATGCATGGTACATGAAATGCCACACTCTCCGTAGGAGTGTAGCCCCACGGTTCGTAATATGATGGATAGATTGAGAGGTCGTTGCCAATCAGGAGGTCGTAGTAGTGCATGTTGAATATACCGTCGTTGCCGTCGAGATAGCATGGTACGAATATTACTTTTACACGTTCGTCTGTACGGTTGTGCATGTCGAGCCAGTTCATCTGTCCCAACACCATGTCTTGTTCTTGGTTGTGCAGTTCGTGGGTTATTCTCGGGTCGCTGCATGGTAGTGTCTGCTTTTGTTTTGACGCCAGTCGTTTCTGCAGTTCTATGCGTGGACCTTTTACCCATGCGGGTACATTTATGAATACCAGCACATCGTGTTTCAGGTTTTCGTCGAGTCTCAGGCGGTTAAGTGCCTCGATAAGCATATCTATGCCTTTGTTCTTGAATTCGTAGCGTCCGCCTGTGCTGATGATGATGGTCGAATCATCGAGCTGTGTACCCATCAGTTTGTTGGCCACGTTGAGTGTCACCCTCCGGGCCTTTCGCCGTGCATCGTTAAATGTCTTGCCTGCCTGAGGGACGAAATCGTTTTCGAAGCCATTTGTCAGCACTGCATCTACCGGTTTGTCGAGCAGTTCACGGCACTCGGTTGCTGTTATATCGCTTACTGTTGTGAAACAGTCAACATGCATGGCTGTCTGTTTTTCAATCGAATGTTTTGACTGCATGTTGAGTTCTTCAGCCATCTGGTCGCCGTTGTATGCCCACAGATAGTCGTAAAGTGGTTTGTTGTTGCCGGCTATGCTGCGTCCGATGCTTGTTGCATGAGTTGTAAATATTGTGGCAATCTGTGGCACGGCTTGCTGCAGGTACAGTGCTCCGAGGCATGTCATCCATTCGTGTGCCTGGAACACTACATTGTCGTCGGCCGTAAGGTTGAAGTATCTGTAATAGCTTTCGGCCACCTTTCCTGCTCCATAGGCAAACATCGATGCTTCGTCATAGTCGCCATAGGCATGGAGTGAATCTACTTGGTAGTGCTGCCATGCCCATGCATAGATTTCGTTCTTATTATTATAAAAAGGTGTGAAGTCGAGCAATACGACAATGGGTTCGCCTGGTATTTGCCAGCGTCCCACTCTTATGTTCAGTCCTTCGGTTTCAGCTTGCTTGCGCCATGCCGACAGCAGTCGCCGGTTTTCTTTGAACAGCGGGTTCTCGCGGTCAATCCAGAAGTCGGGACCGATGAACAACAGGTGATCGCCTATCTGGTCGTGTAGTGTCTTGGCTCGGGTTGAAAGGACTGTATAGATGCCTCCCACCTTGTTGCATACCTCCCACGAGGCTTCAAAGATGTACTTGGCTTTTTTCTTTTCTTGCATTTTGATATTGCGTCTTTGCGTTATATCGTTATCAGCGTCTTGATGTAAGTCTTTCGTGTGTCTGTTTTATATTTAACATCAACGCTGCAGGCTTTCGATTCCTTCTTTCAGTGCGGCAATTTTTGTTTCTGCATCGGCTTGTTTCTTGCGTTCGAGTTCTACGACTTGTGCCGGAGCATTGGCCACGAATCTCTCGTTAGTCAGTTTTTTCTTGATACCGGCCAGGAATCCTTCAAGGCGTTGAAGTTCGGCTTGCATTTTCTTCACCTCGGCTTCGTTGTCGATAAGGTTGCCCAATGGCACTGCATATTCGGTGGTCCCGATGAGTAGCGATGATGAACCTTCGCCTTTTTGTGTCACATAGTTCACCTCGCTGAGGTTTGCCATCTTTCGTATCACTGCGCCTAATGCCTCACAGCGTGTGATGTTGCGTGTTTGTGTATCGGCAAGCACTACCTCAAGTTTTAGTGGTTCTTTCTGTGCTATGTTTTTGGTGTTGCGCACTGCCCGCACTCCTGATATGATTTGCTTGGCTTCTTCGTATTGTGCTATCAGGTTTTGTTCTTGTTCGCTCAGCGGGTCGAGGTGTAGTGTGCTGGTCATGATGCTCTGTCCGTCGGCACGTTGGGCTATGTGCTGATATAGTTCTTCGGTAATGAACGGCATGAACGGATGGAGTACTTTCATCAGTGTCTCGAAGAACTGCAATGTAACTTCGTATGTAGGTCGGTCAATCGGTGCCTGGTATGCAGGCTTTATGATTTCGAGGTACCATCCTGAGAATTCGTCGGTGAACAGTTTGTATGCAGCCATGAGTGCTTCGGACAGACGGTACTTTCCGAACAGGTCTTCTATCTCTGCGTATTCTGCTTTCAGTTTTGCCTCAAACCATTTTATGGTCTTTGCGTTTGCTTTCGGTTGCTCTATATCGGCCACGGTCCATCCCTTTACCAGTCGGAATGCGTTCCATATCTTGTTGCAGAAGGCGGCACCTTGCTGACAGAGGGCTTCGTCGAACAGGATATCATTGCCCGCAGGTGCGGAGAGGAGCATTCCCATGCGCACTCCGTCGGCTCCGAAACGGTCGATGAGTTCGAGTGGGTCGGGTGAGTTTCCGAGGCTTTTCGACATTTTGCGGCCCAGTTTGTCGCGCACGATTCCTGTGAAATAAACGTCGCGGAACGGATAGTTGCCCATGTATTCGTATCCAGCCATAATCATGCGTGCCACCCAGAAAAATATGATGTCGGGGCCGGTCACGAGGCATGCTGTCGGATAATAGTAACTGATTTCCTTGTTTCCCGGATTGGTTATTCCGTCGAAGAGGCTTATTGGCCACAGCCACGACGAGAACCATGTGTCGAGTGCATCTTCGTCTTGTTTCAGGTCGGCCATGCTCAGGCTTGTGTCGCCGGTTTGTTCTATTGCCTGGCGCAGTGCATCTTCTGGGGTCTCGGCCACGACGAATCCTCCGGCTGGCAGATAGTATGCAGGAATGCGGTGTCCCCACCACAGCTGACGGCTTATACACCAGTCTTTTATGTTTTCAAGCCAGTTTTTGTATGTCACCTTGTATTTCGACGGATAGAATCGGATTTCGTCGTTCATTACCGGAGGTAGTGCAATATCGGCAAAGTGTTGCATCGACAGGAACCACTGCATCGACAGTTTTGGCTCGATTGGCACACCTGTGCGTTCGGAGCATCCTACCTTGTTGGTATATGCCTCGACTTTTTCCAGGAGTCCTGCCTTGTCGAGGTCTTTTTCTATCTGGCTGCGTACATCGAAACGGTCCATACCCACGTATAGTCCGGCTGCAGGGCTGAGTGTTCCGTCGTCGTTGAATATGTCTATACTTTCCAAATGATGCTTGTCGCCCAGCATATAGTCGTTTACGTCGTGAGCCGGTGTCACCTTCAGACATCCGGTGCCGAACTCTACATCTACATACTCGTCTTCAATCACCGGCACTACCCTGCCTACCAGCGGCACAATCACTCGCTTGCCTTTCAGCCACTGGTTTTTCGGGTCGTTGGGATTTATACACATTGCCGTATCGCCCATGATGGTTTCGGGACGTGTGGTGGCCACCACTGCATAGCGGTCTTCGCCCTCTACATAGTAGCGCAGGTAGTACAGTTTTGAGTGTTCTTCCTTGTATATCACTTCCTCGTCGCTCAGTGCGGTCAGGGCCTTTGGGTCCCAGTTTACCATGCGCACTCCGCGATAGATAAGTCCTTTGCGATAGAGGTCGCAGAATACCCTTATCACACTTTTCGAGCGTTCGTCGTCCATGGTGAATGCGGTGCGGTCCCAGTCGCACGACGCACCGAGGCGTCGCAGCTGCTGCAGGATGATGCCTCCGTGTTCGTGGGTCCAGTCCCATGCGTGTGAAAGGAATTGCTCGCGGGTGAGGTCGGTCTTCTTAATACCCTGGCTCGCAAGGCGGTTCACCACTTTGGCTTCGGTGGCAATCGATGCATGGTCGGTGCCTGGAACCCAACATGCGTTCTTGCCGTCCATGCGGGCTTTGCGAACAAGGATGTCTTGTATGGTCTCGTTGAGCATGTGCCCCATGTGGAGTACTCCCGTCACGTTTGGAGGTGGAATCACGACTGTATAAGGTTGACGTCCGTCGGGGGTTGAGCTGAAAAGTTTATGATCTTCCCAATATTTATACCACTTGCCCTCCACTTCCGAGGGGTTGTACTTCGAGGCTAATTCCATGATGTTGTCTGTTTTTTATCTTTATATGCTGTCGTACTAATGTCCAAAACATCGGAACCGATGAAACCTAAGATGTCGCACGCCGGTTCTCAAAACGGTTGCAAAGTTAAGTCTTTTTTTCCGTTCCACCAAATTTAGCCCGCCACATAATGTCATATAATATTAAATAAGGTGTGTTTACATCCGTTTTGGCCCCTCTCAGCTACACCTCTTGTCCAGTTATCGCAAACAGCGCGACTGAAGTTCGTAGCCGAAGGCCGCGGAGTGAGGGGCAGAAGGCCGCGGAGTTCAAAGTTCCGAGAGTGCGCAGTCACAACCCCGAGAGTGCGCAGTCGCAACCCCGAGAGTGCGCAGTCGCAACCCCGAGAGTGCGCAGTCGCAACCGACAACTTTTTTCACACCTGCCATAAAACACAGCATCAACGCAACCTTTTTTTCATCAAAACAGTCCATTTTCGCCCAAAACACTTTCATGTTCGCTGGAGTTTTCGTAACTTTGCAAAGAATATAAATATCACATCACGGCTACCGACAAATGCCACACTACATACGTACTCTTTTATGGACCGCCATCATGCTCTGCACTTCAGCCAGCATCTGGGCCGACGACACACAGTTTGTCGTGGTGCTCGATGCCGGACACGGAGGTCATGACTCAGGAGCCGTGGGACTGCCCAAAACCAACCGCGAAAAAGACATTAACCTCGCCATAACACTTAAAGTAGGCAATCTGATACAACAAAACTGCCCTGACGTGAAAGTAATCTACACCCGACAGACCGATGTGTTCGTCACCCTCAGCGACAGGGCCGACATAGCAAACAAAGCAAACGCCGACCTATTTGTGAGCATACACACCAATGCCATCGACCGCTCACCAAGCCGCCAGCCAATGGGTGTCCAGTCATATACCCTTAGCCTGAAGACCGCATCGACCAACCTCGAAGTAGAAAAACGCGAAAACTCAGTGATACAGTTCGAAGCCGACGGACAACAAAAGTACAGTTTCATGAACCCCAACTCGCCCGAAAGCGAAATCATGTTCGAACTCATGCAACAACGCGACATGCAGGAAAGCGTAAACTTCGCACGCCTGGCACAAGACGAAATGGTACACAGCGGAGGCCGCAAAGACCTGGGAGTACAACAAGCCAACCTGGCAGTGCTCCGACTCACCTACATGCCATCAGTGCTGCTCGAAGTAGGATTCATATCAACACCGGCCGAAGAGACATTCCTCATGAGCGATGCAGGACGAACCGTAATGGCCCAATGCATCTACAATGCCATATCACGATACAAAACCCAGCATACCGGACGCATGTCAAACCTCGAACGGATAGACATACAAGCCACACAACAACAAATAGCCGCATTACTGGCACAGCAACAAAACGAAACGGCAACAGCCGACACACTCAAGACACAAGAAACCACAACCACCACACCAACACCAACAGAGCCGGCCACCACAGAAGACAGCCCGATATTCAAGATACAACTGCTCACCGCACAAAAACCACTGCCAGCCAACAGCCCACAACTGAAAGGCATACAACCCGACTACTATGAAGAAGACGGACTCTACAAATACACATACGGAGCTACACCCGACTACAATACCATACTGAAACTGAAACGACAAATAGCCGACAAGTTCCCGGGAGCATTCATCATAGCATTCCGAAGCGGAGAAAAAATGCAACTACAAGAAGCCATAAACGAATGGAAACGCAAATAACCAAACCCAACAAGAAGAAAACAAAAAACCAAAAACAAAACTAATACACCACCAACGTAGCATACAAACACACACAACTATGAAATCAAAAGAAATTAAAATAGCCATCACAGCCATACTGGCAATCATCATCATATACTTCGGCATAGTCTTTCTGAAAGGACTGAAACTATTCAGCACCGACAACATCTACTACGTAGAAATGAAAAACGTAGGAGGACTAAACAAATCAGACATCGTAACATCCAACGGAATGAGCATCGGAATGGTGAAAGACATCACCTACGACCCACACCGTCAGACACTGGCCGTAGCCGTTGAACTGAACGAAGGATTCAGCCTGCCACGCAACAGTCATGCCAACATCACCAAAGAAATGCTCGGCTCCCCAAAACTCAACATCATACTCGGGACCAACCCCGACGACATGCTCAACATAGGCGACACCATATACGGCGAAGCAGGCTCCGACCTCATGTCGGCAGCAGGCGACATGCTGCCACAACTGCAACAACTCATGCCACGGCTCGACTCAATAGTGACAGCAATCAACTACATAACAAACGACCCCGCACTAATGGCCACACTGCAAAACATGCAATACATCTCAAACAAACTGAAGACTACAACCGACAACGTAAATACCATCATGGCACACGATGTTCCACAACTCATAGGCAAAGCAAACGGAATAATGACCAACCTCGAAACCACAACCAACCAAATCAAAGAACTGGACCTTGCATCACTCTCCGACAACGCCACATCAACACTGCAAAAAGCTAACCAGACAATGGAACAACTACAAGGCATAACCACACAAATAAACAGCCCTAACTCGAGCATCGGAAAAATGCTCAACGACCCAAGCGTATATAACCACCTCGACTCAACAATGACCAACGCATCAAAACTGCTCGAAGACCTACGCAAAAATCCTAAACGATACGTAAACTTCTCCTTATTCGGCAAACAAAACAAATAATAACAGCCGATAAAACAACACCGCAAACACACAAATGCAAATATACAAACAAAGTCTTATTTTTTAGTTGTCAAAACAACGGCCGGCACAGGAAACACATTTGTCAACACACATAATACCCACGAAAATCAGCACAATACGCATCACGTTAAAAGATGTAAAAGTCATATTTCAAAAAATACAAAAACACTAAACTGTTGAAATGCAAACACATGATAAAAACAATGTAAAAACAAAGATTCGAATGCTTTACAAATGTGTAACAAACTGAAAGAAAAAACATTATTCGAGGAACCCTATAACAAGCGCCAAACAAAGCGTTTTGCCAATTCAGAAAAAGGTCGTACCTTTGCACCAAGAAATTAAAATGAAAAGACCAGCCAAGGTTTTACCAACCGATACCATTGGCAACCTACATCAGATCAAAAAAACAAAGAATGATGAGCAAAGAGTTGAAAGAAATGTGGGATGAGTGCATCCAAATCATCAAAGACAACATATCTGCCGAACAATTTGAGACATGGTTCACATGCATTGAACCCTTGTCATACAAATCAGGAAAACTGCTCGTTGCCGTACCAAGCCACTTTGTGTATGAACACCTCGAAACTACATACATAGACCTCATACACAAAGTCATAAACCGAGTGTTCGGACGCGGTACACAACTGAGCTACTCAATACGCCAGATACAAAGCCAACACGTAATCAGCACACCATCACACGGAACCGACACAACAGCAGGGCGACAAAACACAACCAATGCAACACAAACGCCCGACCCCACATACAACACATCAGCCGACGAACTGGACTCGCAGCTGAAAGAAGGATACACATTCGCCAACTTCATTGAGGGCGAAAGCAACCGGCTTGCACGCAGTGTAGGCGAAGCCATTGCAAATAATCCCGCAAAAACATTCAACCCACTCTTCATATACGGACCCTCCGGCTGCGGAAAAACACACCTCGTAAACGCAATAGGATGGAGCATCAAAGAACAACACCCCAGCCTGAGAGTACTGTACCTGTCGGCACACCTCTTCCAAGTGCAATACACCAATGCAGTAAGACAGAACAAAGTAAACGACTTCATAACATACTACCAGACAATAGACGTACTTATAATCGACGATACACAAGAGCTGGCCGGACTCGGAAAAACCCAAAACACGTTCTTCCACATCTTCAACCACCTCCACCTCAACAACAAACAAATAATACTCACAGCCGACAGACCACCAATGGCAATACAAGGGCTCGAAGAACGACTGCTGACACGATTCAAATGGGGACTGCAAGCCGAAATCGAACGACCCACAAAAGCACTGTGCAGAGCAATACTGAGGCATAAAGTCAACCAAGACAACATACCAATGCCAGAAGCTGTAATCAACTATATCGCAGACAGAGTTGACGGCAGTGTACGTGATATCGAAGGTATCATCAATTCACTCATGGCATACTCTGTTGTGTATAAGTGCGACATCAACATGCGACTGGCCGATAAAATACTCCCACGATTCATACACCTCAACAACAAACCAATCACAATTACCGACATCAAACAACACCTGTGCAAACACTACGGAATATCCGAAACCGAGCTCTGCTCACAGTCAAGACGACAACCTGTAAACCAAATAAGGCAAACGGCAGCATACCTGGCAAGCAAACTCACCGACTGCTCTAACACACAAATCGGCGAAAATATCGGAGGACGGACACACGCAACAGTTCTACACTCAATAAAACACATACAAGAACTCATCGATACCGACACCAAGTTCCGCAAAGAAGTGGAAGATATCGAATACGCAATTAAGCGACACTGAAGACACAATATAACGACACCATACTCACAACACCCCACACAACACAAGGCTGCAACACAAGAAAAATACCACCCGGCCAATGATTAGAAGTGGTGCATACAGCCAATAGCCATCAACTTGTCGTATCTATCCGCAACCAAACGACGAATACTATCTGAATCATCTATACGATTCCATAAGTCGTGCAAGGCCTTTTCAGCCGACGAGCCACTAATCCATAAACGCAAATATCCGTTACGGCCATATTTCTGGCGCAGATGATTGAGCGCACGATTGATATGTTCATCGCGACCAAGTTGAGGGTAATTGGCAAAACCATACTGAAGAGTACGTGTCACAATTACATCAATATCCATATTACGATCAGCATCGGCCACAATACATCCATATATAGAACGTGGAGTATGGGCTGCCGATGCACGATGATCCTCCACGGCTTGGGCCATAATCTCAATCTGACTGGAAGAAAACCAACGCAAAAGCTGATTATCGGCACGCAAGATACGACCTGACACCAAATGATGAGTCTCACGTCCATCCAATAATCCCACATCATGAAAAGCTGCAACAGTATAAACCATGTTGATATTCACATCAAACATCTGCGCCATTCCAAGGCTCGATTCTATCACCTTTTCTGCATGATTACGGCCATGAGCAGCATCAAAACGGTCATATATAGGAAGAATCGCTGTCTCTACATAATGACGTAAATCATCGTCAACCACTTGCTCCCTCATAAAAACAGAACGCATAATCAGACTGTGAAATAAGCAACAAAATTACCAATGCAGACAATCAACATTAAGATACAAAGTGTTGTCTTGAAAATGAAACTGATGAGAAACGTGATAAATGAATATGAAGCCACGCGCAGCGAACTCTTAAACTCATGAGATTTTATCAGTTCTCCGATAAATGCTCCGACAAATGGACCTACTAAGATACCTGCCGGAGGGAAGAAAAGTCCTATGACAAGTCCGATTACAGTTCCCCAAACCGCAAACCTGCTACCTCCCAACTTCTTAGTTACAATAGACGGAGCTACGTAATCAAGCACGTAACACATAGTGGCAATGATTCCCAATACAACAGTCAGTGTAATCATTACCGGGTTCGGAATTGCAATACAACACAATAACATGCCGACAAAACTCATAGGCAAGGCCGGCAAGACTGGCAGTATAACACCAACCAAACCTAAGAGGTGCAACAACAGGCTGCATGAAAGCAAAATAATATCAATAGTCGTCATAAAAAATTTGTTGGTCGGACAATAAGACAGTGTGTTGTAATAAACCAAAACGAGAGATGTGATGACAAATCAGAGTCCTGTAATAACATCCGTGAGTCCTTTAATAACATCCGTGAGTCCTGTAATAACATCCGTGAGTCCTGTAATGAAAAATCAGGTTGCTGCTGTAAATGAATTAATGACTAATATAGAAAAAAACTGTCATGGCTCATCGGTTTCTTCATCTACAGCCTCTGTTCCACCATACTGATTACCCTCCACTTGTCTCATGTATGCTGCGACAAGTCGGTTCGACTTGAATGTCACAGGTGCTTGCGAATATATCTCATCGATTTGAGGTGTGGTTGTTGCAAATCCGAACCATGCCTGCGCCTCATAACACAGACGCATGAACCATGTTATACCAAGAGGGTTATCGAAATTATCCATCACAAACCGTGTTTCGAGTTTGTCGAGCTCGCCATGCAGACGCAACTCTTCAGCTCCAAGCTCTTGCATGATTTCCTCCTGTGTATATCCATCCAGGTACATAAGGCTCTCGCGATTAGGCAAATCATCAAACAGAAATTGGAGTGAATCGCGCTTGCTGAGGAAGACGTAAAGGCGATCGTTGAGTGGTGTACCTGCAATCTTCACTACATTATTTGCAATACTGACTGACACGTGTCCCTGTTCGAGTACCATAGGAAAGTTATCGGCCCCAAGGTAGAGCATCACCACCATGGTAGAATCTATATTTCCTGTCATGGCGAATTTGCCGTGTAATATTTCACACGAATCGATTGAGAGGAAGTTTGCGTCTGTGGCACTAGGTTCAAACTGCTTGATATATGCCACCGTTCCATCTTGTATGTACTGCGATGTGTTGCCCTCTATCATGTATTTGTCGGTACATGATGCAAAAAAGAGCGCCACAAGTGTTGCTAAGATTAGATTCTTATATATCATTCTTTAATATCTTATATACCTTTCCTTAATATCTCATGCACCTTTCTTTAATATCTCATGCACCTTTCATTAATGCTATTTGTCTTGTGCCTATGGTTGAATTTGGCTGTTATGGACCTTCTATATGCTTTTGCTTAATGATATCAACCTTAGAGCATATAGTCGAGATGCCACCATAGTGTGGTTCCGAACTGTCGGCGAAGGCGATTGGCCCGCAGCAAAGAATCGGTTTCTGTATCACGTGTATTTATGTAGTCCCAATAATTGGCGAGCATGAGGGTATCAGCAAATTTAGAGAGAGAATCCTTGCTTATTGCACTTGCCTGCAGCAACAATGCTTCGCGATAGGCCCGCGGCATAGTTGTCACTACCGACGGTTCAGACAGTTCGGGATGATATTTCTTGACAAAAGAGTTGAATCCTCGCAAATCGCCTTGCAGCAATTTGCTCGACAACACGTAGTCTCCCAACAATGCATTGTTGCTGGTTGCCGGGTTGTGACGAAGCAGGTCGAGATACTGGTCAACGTTGTTTACTGAGCTGTTTGCCCATGCTCCCAACGATTCTTGTATATCTTTCGATGTAAATCGTGAAAGACGGGTACTTGTGTCGTCAAACAGAATAAGCGAACGCTCGGCAAATGGCTGTGGATAGTCGAACAGCCTTTCTCCTAACAATCCTTGTCGTGCAAGTGCGTACATCCGAAGTTGGTTAAGCCGTGGCGACACTTCGAGCGACTTGTCACCGACATGGCTTGCGCCTTCATAATCGCCTTCTATCAGGAGTTGTTCTGCTTTCAGTTCGTATAGATATGCGTCGTGCGCCGATGCATTGTTGCCACATAGCAGCATCATGATGAGTAAAGTGGCAAAGTTGGTCCACAGATACCGACCGATTGTGTAGTCGCCCTGTGCTATGCTTGCATCGGGCATCCTGCGCATCAGCATTAGGAATGCTACATATACTGCTGCAAACACTGGTAATATCCACAACCACGAGCCGAATGTGAAGTGCTGAATGGTGTTGCGGCTAAGGCTTGTGAGTACTGCAAGTAGTACAAATGACGGTGCATATGTGAATGCATACCATCGTCCCGACAGGTATGGCAATTTGCTTACCAGATGTTGTATGAGCATGAGTATGGCTGTTATTATAATTGCGCCTATGAGTCGTGAATATGTTGTAATCCCGCCCGAGAATACGTATTGGGCGGCAGCAAGCACGTAGCCTTGTATCGTATATAGATAGAAGAACGAAAATAGGGCGAACAATGCTGCACACGATATACGTATGAGGTTTGAGATGGCAATCGGTATGGGATTATTGTAATTCATTGTGTGATGCGGCTGTATGTGTTATTGTTTTTTCAGCACTACAGCTGTACGCGCCGGTAAATACAATTGGAGCCATCCTTTGTGCTGACGTCTGTATAGTTGGTCGCTTGTAGTGAAGTGTTCTATGCTGATGTCGTCAAGGTCGTTTCCTCCAAATGAGCTTGAGTCGGTATTGAGTACTACTCGGTATGAACCTTCCTTGACAAGGAATCCATAGTCGGTGTATGAGCGGTCGGGGCTGAAGTTGAATACGAACAAAAGGTCCCCGCGCGTATATGCGAGTACTTGATCACCGTCGTTGTGCCATACTTCTTGCACTTTTGTGCGTTGGAAGCCTCGTGTTCCGCCTATGAGGTGTATCATTGCCGAGTCGAAATCGCCCAGGTAGTGGTAGCAGAGTTCATGGTTATCGACCAGATTCCATTGGCGGCGTGCATATTTGTGACTCCATCCGTTGCCTTCACGCGGGAAGTCTATCCACTCCGGGTGACCGTATTCGTTGCCCATGAAGTTGAGATAACCTCCGTTGATGGTTGATGCGGTGAGCAGTCGTATCATCTTGTGGAGTGCGATACCTCGGTTTACGGTAAAGTTTTCGTCGCCTTTGCGGAAGTGCCAGTACATGTCGGCATCGATAAGCCTGAAGATTATGGTTTTGTCGCCCACAAGTGCCTGGTCATGGCTTTCGGCATAGCTGATGGTTTTTTCGTCGGCACGTCGGTTTGTTGTTTCCCAAAACATTGACGATGGTTTCCAGTCTTCGTCTTTTAGTTCTTTTATTGTTTTTATCCAATAGTCAGGGATATTCATCGCCATGCGGTAATCGAATCCGTAGCCGCCTTTGTCGAATGGTGCGGCGAGTCCTGGCATACCGCTCACTTCCTCGGCAATTGTTATTGCGTGTGGGTTGACTTCGTGTATGAGCAGGTTGGCCAGTGTGAGGTATGCTATTGCATTGTCGTCTTCGTGTCCGTTGTAGTAGTCGGCATATCCGCCGAATGCCTCGCCGAGTCCGTGGCTGTAGTACAGCATACTGGTTACTCCGTCGAAACGGTATCCGTCGAAGTGGAATTCTTCGAGCCAGTATTTGCAGTTGCTCAGCAGGTAGTGTATTACTTCGTTCTTGCCGTAGTCGAAGCATAGGCTGTCCCAGGCAGGATGTTCGCGTCGGTCGCCTTGCATGAAGTATTGGCATGGGTCGCCTGCAAAGTTGCCGAGGCCCTCCATTTCGTTTTTTACGGCGTGTGAGTGTACGATATCCATGATTACTGCCACTCCTGCTTTGTGTGCCTCGTCTATCAGTTCTTTCAGTTCTTCTGGAGTTCCAAACCGGCTTGATGGTGCGAAGAAGTTGCTCACATGGTAGCCGAAACTGCCGTAATACGGGTGTTCGGCTATTGCCATGATTTGTATGCAGTTGTAGCCGTCGGCTATGATGCGTGGCAGTATGTTGTCTTTGAATTCGGTGTATGTCCCTACTTTTTCTGCATCTTGTGCCATGCCTATATGGCATTCGTAGATGAGCAACGGTGAGGTGTTTGGCCTGAATTTCTTCACTTTCCATTTGTATGGTGTCGGAGCCCACACTTGTGCCGAGAATATTTTTGTATTGTCGTCTTGTACCACTCGGTTGGCCCATGCGGGTATGCGTTCACCCTCGCCTCCATTCCAGTGAATGCGCAGTTTGAACAGGTCTCCGTGTTTCATTGCGCGTTCTGGCAGTTTTATTTCCCATACACCGTCATTTTTTGCCTTCAGGCCATACTGCGGCATTTCCGACCATGAGTTGAAATCGCCCACTATGTATATTGCGGTTGCGTTTGGTGCCCACTCGCGCAGCACCCATCCGCTGTCGGTATGGTGGAGTCCGAAGTAGAGGTAGCCGTCGGCGAAGTCGGTGAGTGGTTGTCGGCAGTTTCGGGTCAGTTCGTTCAGCTTGTCTATTGCGTGTTGGTGCCGGCCGCTGATGGCTGGCTCAAAAGGCTGTAGCCACGGATCGTCCTTGACCAAGCCTATCGTTTCGGGGTGGGATGTTTTTTTGGTCATAAGCGGTTGTATGTGTTATGCCTTCACCTTGAATATGAGTTTCTTTATTTCGGATGCTTGGCTTATGCATGGTGCATGTCCGTCGGAAGGGAAGAAGATTGCAAACATGCCGGGATGGACGGTGATATACTGGCTCGGTGTCTGGTCGTAGAATGTGATGTCGTTGTCGGCATTGTATGGTTGCGGTTTCAGTTGTGTGCGTGGTGTGTATCCCATTGTCTCGGCTGTGTTCAGGGGTATCTGTATGTCGAGCATACAGTCGTGGGTTTCGAGGCGTGCCTCGGCTGGTGTCTTGCCTTTGGCTGTTGTCGCATTCACAAACAGGTCGTTGCCGTTGATGGTGTGTTTGCCTTCGGGCAGGGTGTTGAGGTCGTGGGTCTGTATGAATTCGGCCACGGTCCTGAACAGTGGATTCAGTGTGATGTAGTTGCTGAAATTTGATAATGAATCGAGTATCATGATGATTTTGTTTTGATTGTTTCTGTGTTACTGCAGTGTTTCGATTGCACCGCGTTTGTAGTAGCCTTTGCGTATGGTTTTTCCGTTGCGGTCTTTTTCGACGAATGCTCCGTCGCGCAAGTCGTTGACGTATGTGCCTTCGAAACGGTTGCCGTCGGCATCTTCTTCTATTCCCTTGCCGTTGCGCATGCCGTTTTGGAACACGCCTTTGAACTTCGTTCCGTCAATCATGCGCAGCACTCCCTCGCCATGCATCTCGCCGTTGGCCCAGCTGCCGTCATACACGTCGCCTTCTTTATTGGTATATTTACCGCTGCCTTGCTGATGGTTTTCTGACCAGTAGCCTGCGTAGATAGAGCCATCGGCCCATGTGTAGGTCCCAAATCCGTCCATGAGTCCGTTCTTGAATGTACCTACATATTTTCCGCCGTCGGCATAGGTAAAGATTCCCTGTCCCTGGCGTTTGCCCTGCACATAGTCGCCCTCATATACATCGCCGTTGCGGAATGTGTAGATGCCTTTGCCGTCCATCATGTCGTGTTTCCACTGGCCCTTATATACATCGCCGTTGGCATAGTTGTAAGAGCCATACCCTTCGCGCATGTCACCACTCATGTCGCCATAGTATGTAGTGCCGTCGCCCCAGTCAAACAGGCCTTTGCCTTCCTTGCGGTCGGCCTTCCACGCTCCGCGGTAGAACGCTCCGTTGGCCCAGGTGTATGTTCCTTCGCCCTCGCGCATGTCTTGATGCCAGTCGCCCACATATTTGTCGCCGTTGTGGTAGTACATGATGCCCTGGCCCTCCTGATAGTCGGTGTACCACAGGCCTTCGTAACGGTTGCCGTTGGCAAAGGTATATGTGCCGCGGCCATGCTGGTGGTCGTTCATCCACGAACCCTCGTATTTCTCACCATCGGTGAACGAATAGGTGCCCTCGCCCTGACGTTTCCCTTTCACGTATTCGCCCTCATAGGTGTCGCCTGTCATAAATGTGGTCTTACCCTTGCCGTTTGGCTTGCCCCCCGACAGTTCGCCATTATATATCCCACCGTCTTTTGGGAAAGTATAGCGACCTACCACGGTTTTCTGACCCATGGCAGTTGCACACACCCCGAGCATGAGGCCTATGAATATGTATCCTCGTCTTGTCATATTATACCGGTTTCTCATAATGACTACAAAAGTAGGAATAAAATCCGACACCTCCAAACAGATTAAGATTTATTAAGATTTTTTCTTACAAAACCTGCCCATCACCATCCGAAACAGCACCGCCAACTACACTTATACCGGCAAAAACTTGCAGGGGTGGCACAAACTTCGTAACTTTGCACAGCAAAGCATGAAATTGCGATTCCGCACTCGTGGGGACAAGACTCCGCACTCGTGGGGCCGAGACTCCGCACTCGTGGGGCCGAGACTCCGCACTCGTAAAAACAGAAGCATAAAACAACTGAACCACAAACAATAACCCACACCAACCCACATGATACAACGAGCATTAATCACCATCATTGCAGCCGTCACACTACAGACCCAATGCATGGCCTGGGGCCAAAAAGGACACGACACCATATGCACCATAGCCGAACAACACCTCACACCACACACACGCCGACACATACACCGGCTGCTCAACGGCCACAGCATAGTGTATTGGGCAAACTGGCTCGACAACGCAAGCCACACACCACAATACGCCTACAGCCTGACATGGCACTACAAAAACATAGACGCCAACCAGAAATACGACGACGTGCCGCCATTCGAAACCGGAGACATAATCACAGCCATAGACAAACAGACAACCACACTGAAAGGCAAAACACTCAGTAAAGAAGAAGAGGCACTGGCCCTCAAGATACTTATACACCTCATGGGCGACCTGCACCAACCCATGCACATGGGACACAAAACCGACCGCGGAGGCAACGAGGTGAAAATCAAATTCTTCGGAGCCGACACCGACCTACACACCGTGTGGGACACCGACCTGGTAGAAGCCGCACACCGATGGAGCCACACCGAATGGGCCAGACAAACCGACCTCACAACAAAACAGACACGCAAACTCATCTCACAAGGCACCCCCGACGACTGGGCACGCGAAACACACCAGATAACCCGCCACGTTTACGACATCACCCCCGAAGGCACCAACATATCCTACGACTACGTAGCAGCCGCAACACCAATCATCGAACAACAACTGCTCAAAGCAGGAATCAGACTTGCAGCACTGCTCAACCATATATATTAAAGACAAAACAACAAAGACCAACGATTCCATCACCGACAAAAATGCCGATAGAATTGCAAAAACAAACGCTATCAATTTGTTTTTCATATTTTTATCAATAAAAAATCAAAAAAAATTTTTCAGATTAAACGGAAAGTGCTAACTTTGCAAGCCGTTTGCAAAACAAAACCGACAACGCAACGACGCAAAACAAACATAAAGACACATCAAAACAATACACTAAAATAATTTATTAACAAATAAAAAATTACTAACAATGACTAAAGCAGACATCGTTACAAAAATCTCTGAAGAAACCGGAGTTGACAAAGACGCGGTTCTCACAGTAATCGAAGCCTTCATGGCCACAGTAAAGAACAGCCTCGCAAGCGGCAACCAAGTATTCCTCCGCGGCTTCGGCTCATTCATCATCAAGACCCGCAAGCAGAAAATAGCCCGCAACATATCAAAGAACACATCACTCGTCATACCACAGCACAACATACCGGCATTCAAGCCTGCAAAGACATTTGCCAAACTCATAAAGTAAGGCAGACACCGCACCGACAGAAAAACAAGGCCCGGCACAGACAGCGAGCCACACATTAAATAAATAAATTACAAAAACAACCAACAATAAAAAAATTAAGACTATGCCAAACGGTAAGAAAAAGAAAAGACACAAGATTTCAACTCACAAACGTAAGAAAAGACTGAGAAAGAATCGACACAAGAGCAAGTAAATCGTACAACCTATGAGGAAATGACAAGCGAACTGATAATCGACTCACAGCCACACGAAGTAACCATCGCCCTTCTGGAAGACAAACGACTCGTAGAATTCCAAAAAGAGTCATTGGACACACACTACTCCGTTGGAAACATCTTTGCAGCCAGAGTCAAAAAGCTAATGCCTGGCCTGAACGCATGCTTTGTCGATGTCGGTCATGAACGTGAAGCATTTCTTCATTACCAAGATTTAGGAGTACAATTCCCCTCACTCGAAAAGTACGTCAAGCAAGTAGCAAGCGACCGCAAAAAACTGCCACAAGTCGATAAATTCCAACGACAGGCAGAACTGCCGAAAGAAGGCTCAATCGACAAAATACTCGAACTCGGACAAGAAGTGCTGGTGCAAATCACCAAAGAACCAATAAACACCAAAGGCCCGAGACTGACAGGAGAAATATCAATTGCCGGTCGCTACCTTGTCTTGATGCCGTTCGAGACAAAAGTAAATGTCTCAACGAAGATTAAAAGCGCAGCAGAAAGAGCCCGCCTCAAACAACTCGTGCAAAGCATAAAACCACAAAACTTCGGAATAATAGTACGGACAGTGGCAGAAGGCAAACGAGTGGCAGAACTCGACAAAGAACTGACAATACTGCTCGACAGCTGGAACGACTGCGTAAAAAAAGTGCAACAAGCACAAAACCTGCCACTACTGGCACACGAAGAAACAGGACGAACCGTGTCAATATTGCGCGACCTCTTCAACCCATCATACGAGTCAATACACGTAAACAACCCCGACGTATTCAAAGAAGTCAAAAAATATGTATCACTGATTGCACCCGAAAGAGAAAACATAGTAAAACTCTACAAAGGAACAACGCCCATATTCGACAACTTCGATGTAACACGACAAATTAAATCGGGATTCGGAAGAACAGTAAGCTATAAAAGAGGAGCATACCTCATCATCGAACACACAGAAGCACTCCATGTAATCGACGTCAACAGCGGAAACAGAACCAGGGGAGTCGATGGACAGGAAGCCAATGCGTTCGAAGTAAACATGGGTGCAGCCGACGAAATAGCAAGACAACTAAGACTCAGAGACATCGGAGGAATTATAGTCATCGACTTCATCGACATGGACAAAGCCGAACACCGGCAAAAACTCTACGAACACATGAACGAACTCATGCGAACCGACAGAGCAAAACACAACATTCTGCCACTAAGCAAATTCGGACTCATGCAAATCACACGACAAAGAGTAAGGCCGGCAATGGACGTCAGTGTAGATGAAACATGCCCTACATGCCACGGAAAGGGAGTGATAAAATCATCCTACCTATTCACCGACACACTCGAAAGCAAAATCGATTACATCGCAAAGACTCTTGGAATGAAGAAATTCCAGCTGTACGTACACCCATACGTCAATGCCTACATCAACCAGGGAATACCATCCATCAAGATGAAATGGGCACTGAAATACGGACTAGGACTGAAAATCATACCAAGTCAATCACTCGCATTCCTGCAATACGAATTCAAAGACAAACAAGGAAACCTGATTGACATGCAAGAACAAGTGGAACCAAACCACTAAGACACAAAGTACTAAAGCGGATAAGCATCACAAAACCTAACAACGAAAAGCAGAACATAACGAAGACTCCCGGCACAGAACAAGTGCAGGGAGCCTTCATTTTGTGTGACAGGGAGCCTTCATTTTGTGTGCAGGGAGCCTTCGTTTTGTGTGCAGGGAGCCTTCGTTTTTAGTATCTGAGGCCTAATTTATCTTGTACATAAAGCTATTGCTTCATGGGTTGAGAGGCTCATTTATCTATGCCGATGGCAGACGGGTTTTAGTATTTTCGTGGTTATCGAAGCCAGCGACCTGGCATCAGGCATCTTTGTCGAGAACCTCAAATCTTGACTGACGGCTCTTGAACTCTGGCACAATTTCCTTCATAATCTTCACGGTCTTCATGTCATCGTAGTCAAGACTGGCTTCATACAGACGCTTTTCCTGCGCAAGAGCTTCGTCGTATTCGTATTCGCGCACTGCTGCAACCATGATTTTCGGATGTACCGTCGGCTTGGTTGTCTCTGCGTCATTGAGTACCTCTTCATAAAGTTTCTCGCCATCGCGCAAACCGGTAAACTCGATTTTTACGTTTGTTGCGCCGCTCAGTCTAATCATACGCTTGGCCAAATCGGCTATACGTACCGGTTTTCCCATGTCGAACACGAATATTTCACCTCCGTGGCCCAAGGTTCCTGCTTCGAGCACAAGCTTGCAGGCTTCGGGAATGAGCATGAAGAATCGTATGATTTCGGGGTGTGTGACTGTGACCGGACCTCCATTGGTGATTTGTTCCCTGAACAGAGGTATCACCGAGCCGTTGGATCCGAGCACGTTTCCGAAACGTGTTGTGACAAATTGTGTCACACCTTTTACTTTGCCGTCTATGATGGCTTTGTTGAGCGACTGGCAATATATCTCGCAGATACGTTTGGAGCATCCCATCACGTTGGTTGGATTCACGGCTTTGTCTGTGCTTATCATCACAAATTTCTTCGTGCCGTATTTCACTGCCAGGTCGGCCATGACCCTTGTGCCGTATATGTTGTTCTGTACGGCTTCGCTTGGGTTGTTTTCCATCATTGGCACGTGTTTGTATGCAGCGGCATGGAATACGTAGTCGGGTTTGCAGTTACTGAATATGTGTTCCATGCGTGTGGTGTTTGTTATGCTTGCCACGATGGTTTCGCATTGTATGTCGGGATATATCCTTGCCATGCTCAGGCGGACGTCGTGCATTGGTGTTTCTGCCTGGTCAACCAGTATGAGTTGTGACGGCTTGAATGAAGCGACCTGCCGTGCCATCTCGCTGCCTATACTGCCTGCTGCTCCTGTAATGAGTATTACCTTGCCGGTGAGTAGGTTTTCGATGTTTTTCATATCGACTTTTATCTCGTCGCGTGGCAGCAGGTCTTCTATATCTACTTCACGTAGTTGCTGATACGTCAGTTTGCTTTTGCCGTCCCAAGCATGCGCTGCCGGCATCATCATTATTTTTATTCCTGCGTCTGTTATGCTGTCAACGAGTTTCTGATTGTCGCGGAAGGAATTTGTGCACAACGGGCTGATGAATATTACCTTCACGCCGAGGTCGGTCATCACATCGACAAGATGGTCGTCCGGGTGATATACTTTCTTTCCCATCAGGTATCGGCCTACCATTTCATTGTGTTCATCAACGAATCCTCTCACCACGAACTCTGAATTGTCTTCGTTGAGGATGCTCTTTGCCAGGCTTATACCGCCTTCGCGAACTCCGTAGATGAATACTCGTTTGGCATTATCTATGCGGTATGTGGAGTTGAACAGTGTCTTGACGATGATACGCACGCTCCACATCAGTATCATTGCGATGAATGTGAGAAAGACGAATGTGCGTATGCGGAAGTGTGGGAATGTGGTTTCTGACAGGCACAGGAATAGTATGTAGTTGGCTATGCTGCCAACGACGAGTGCGGCTCCGACTCTTGCCAAATCTACGAACGATGAATAGCGCAGCACTCCTGAATATGTGTGGAATATGCGCATACTGACCACGTATAGTGGAATGAAGCATATCAGTTCGAGGAGGCAAAGCCAGAATCCATTTGCCTGAAGTGGGGTTCCTCCTTGTGAGAGGTATATTCCTATCATTCCTGATATGGTGATAAGAATGCAATCCACGCACAGTATGCACCAATATGGCAGTGCTTTCTTCGAGAAATACCACGCAATTACAGATTTAATTATGTTCATGTCGTACGTTTGTGTATTTTTGATTGAACATCTCTTTCGTTTTTGCAGTCATGCCTTGCCGGTTAGTCGCGACGGAATATATCGCGTGTATATACTTTGTCTTTGACGTCGTCGAGGCATGTGTCGTATCGGTTGGCGATGATGGCATGGCTTTGAGCCTTGAACTGCTGGATGTCGTTCACTATGCGGCTTCCAAAGAATGTGTCGTCATCGGCCAGTGTAGGTTCGTATATAATGACTGTTGCGCCTTTTGCCTTGATGCGCTTCATTATGCCTTGTATTGCGCTCTGGCGGAAGTTATCGGAGTTGGACTTCATTGTGAGTCGATATACTCCGATGATGCAATCGCGTTCGCGCGATGAATCCCACGAGCTGTTGGCGTCGTAGTATCCTGCCTTCTTCAGTACGGCATCGGCTATGTAGTCCTTGCGTGTCCGGTTGCTTTCAACGATGGCTGTCATCATGTTTTGGGGTACATCGGCATAGTTTGCCAGGAGTTGCTTTGTGTCTTTTGGCAGACAGTAGCCGCCGTAGCCGAATGAGGGGTTATTGTAGTGTGTACCGATACGTGGGTCGAGTCCTACTCCCTGTATTATTGCATGGGCATCGAGGCCTTTCACCTCGGCGTATGTATCGAGTTCGTTGAAATAAGATACGCGCAGTGCCAAATAGGTGTTGGCAAAGAGTTTTACGGCCTCGGCTTCTTT
>CALGGJ010000082.1 GCA_937915745.1 uncultured Prevotellaceae bacterium
GTGATGTTGAAGCACCTACATACGACGACTGTGTGACAGCCCAGATAGAGGAAGTGAAGGCACAAAAGAAATATCACTCGTTTGCCGAACTGCTCGAAACCAACGACATCTGGGAAGTGAAATAAAGCTTGAAGGCAGGTTGGATATTCACGAGACATACATGCACCGCTGCATCCAGCTGGCAAAAAACGGGCAGCAGAATGCACGCCCCAACCCAATGGTGGGGGCTGTGATTGTGGCCGATGGCCGGATTATAGGCGAGGGTTATCATGTACGTTGCGGTGAAGGACACGCTGAGGTAAATGCGTTTGCGGCCGTAAAGCCACAACATGAACACATGCTGCCACGTGCGACATTATATGTAAGCCTTGAGCCATGCTGCCACTATGGGAAAACACCGCCATGTGCCGACCTTATTGTGAGTAAAGGTGTTAGAAGAGTGGTGGTGGGTTGTATCGACCCTTTTGCTCAAGTACAGGGGAAAGGCATTGAGCGATTGCGCCGGGCTGGTATCGATGTTGTGGTAGGAGTGTGTGAAGAAGAGTGTAAGGCACTGAATAAAGTGTTCTTCACATTCCATAAGTTCCGCCGACCATACGTCACACTGAAATGGGCCGCAAGTGCCGACGGGTTTATTGCGGCCGTTGATGCCATGGGCCGTCGGCAGACAACACCGATATCTAATGTATATACCCAAATGCTGTGTCATAAGCTCAGGGCCGAACATCAAGCAATACTCGTGGGGTACAACACGTGGACGACCGACCATCCGTCGCTCACAACACGTGCATGGTATGGTCGGAATCCGCAGCGTGTGTTGCTTACTCATCACACAGAACTCTGTCATGAGGCATCTGCAACAGACCTGATTGTGGTGGATGGAGGCATCGGCGAGGTACTCAAGTGCCTCCATCAACGTGGCATACAGTCGCTGCTTGTTGAGGGCGGACTCAACGTGTTGCAGCAATTCATCGACAGTGGGTTGTGGGACGAAGCGTGGGCCGAACAGGGCGAGACCGTGATAAATAACGGGACGAAGGCTCCTGTAATTGACTATCAAAAGGCGAATATCATTACGTTCTTTGGACGGACAATACATCACTATGTCAACAATCAATAACAAGGAATGTAAATTCAGATGACGCCAATAAAACAAATCTGCCAGAGACTGCGCACTCACGAAGCCGAGACTGCGCACTCACGAGGTCGAGACTGCGCACTCACGGAGCCGAGACTGCGCACTCGATTACCATGGAATTCTAACTCGGGAAACAAGGGTGAGCACACACAGACGTGAGACCACACTTCTGTATGCATGTAATATTAGTGTGTGTCAATCTTCAGGGGTTGGCGTTCATGGTTTAACTGACAGCAATAATATGATATAAAAGGTGCTTTATTTTAATGAAGTGACATAAAAAGTGGATAATTTAGTTGTTGTGTCGTAAATAATTCGTACCTTTGCACTCGCTTTTGGAGCGTGGAGAGATTTGAGCTGCTTGCAACCACGGAAAAAAATGCTAAAACCGACAACAGGTGTCTTGCTGCCTCGACTCAGAGGAAATAACCCGATTGCCAGCATCAGAATCCCACTCTAAACTTCATATTAAAGCCATACGATGCACTGCCGGCATGGCATGTGGCAGCGGATAGTTGTCAAATAACATAGAAGGAAGAATTATATATGGGCTATTTGTTTACATCCGAATCGGTCGGTGAGGGACATCCCGACAAGGTGGCCGACCAAATTTCTGACGCGATTCTTGACGCCTTCCTGGCGTTCGACCCCGATTCAAAAGTGGCATGTGAGACCCTTGTCACGACCGGACTTGTGGTAATAGCCGGCGAAGTGAAGTCGCAGGCATACATCGATTTGCAGGAAGTGGCACGCACGGTAATAAGCAATATCGGATATACACGTGCCGAATACCGGTTTGATGCAGCAAGTTGCGGTGTCCTGTCGGCCATCCATGAACAGAGTCCCGACATCAATCAGGGAGTAGTGCGGCAGAGGGCCGAAGAACAGGGCGCCGGCGACCAGGGTATCATGTTTGGTTATGCAACGAACGAGACAAGCACATACATGCCCCTTTCGCTCGAACTGAGCCACCATATATTGCGCACACTTGCCGACATAAGGAAAGAAGGCAGGGTGATGACATACCTAAGGCCCGACAGCAAGAGTCAGGTGACGATAGAATATGGTGATGACGGACGTCCGCAGCGCATAGATACCATCGTGGTTTCTACCCAACATGACGAATTCATGAACGACGATGCAGCCATGTTGAGGCAGATTGAAAATGACGTGAAGACCGTGCTCATACCACGTGTGATAAGCGAAATAGCCGACGAGCAGGTGAAACATCTGTTTAACTCGGACATAAAATACTTCGTAAACCCAACGGGAAAGTTCGTAATCGGAGGTCCACATGGTGATACAGGCCTTACCGGTCGCAAAATCATTGTCGATACCTATGGTGGTAAAGGTGCCCATGGTGGTGGAGCCTTCTCAGGCAAAGACCCGAGCAAAGTTGACCGTTCAGCAGCTTACGCAGCACGTCACATTGCAAAAAATATGGTGGCTGCAGGTGTGGCCGACGAAATGTTGGTTCAACTTAGCTATGCCATCGGTGTCGCAGAGCCAGTAAGCATATATGTCAATACCTATGGAAAGAGCCGCATAGGCATGTCGGACAGCGAAATAGCAGCACGCATAAAGCAGATGTTCGACCTCAGACCATACAGCATCGAGCGCGACTTAAAGCTGAGGCAGCCAATATATGCGGAAACAGCTGCATACGGACACATGGGGCGCGAGCCACGGCGAGTGCAGAAACACTTTTTCAGCCCATACGCATCGGGCGGAACGAAAGACCTGGAGGTAGAATTGTTTACATGGGAGAAACTCGACCTTGTAGATAGGATAAGACAGGAATTTGGCATACACACCAAATGACGACACGTGCAAACACATCGACGACACGTGCAAACACATCGACGACACAGCTGTCAGAAGTTCCCTATCTCCCCTATAAAAAAGCAAAAGATGAACGCACTGCGAGCATACCACATGGCCAACGACGACATCATCATTATAGTTGCCGTCGGCTTGTTTGTGTTGTTCACATTCATACTCTATCGCAGTCGGATGGTGTTAGCCTATAAATTCAACACCTTCTTTTCATCACGGCAGACCTTTGCTGCAAACGAAATCAATACAAGCAATGCAGAGATACTCGATATACTACTGCTCATCTTTATAGGCGGACTCTCGGCAAGTATCATAGCATACCGGGCGTTTGCACATCAACCAACATCCGCACCGCACTATGGATTGGTAATGACTGTATTCCTCGGATTCGTGCTGCTTGTAGGATTCAAAGGACTTACCTATTCACTTGTCAACTGGACTTTCTTTCAGGCCGACAGAGGCCGTAACTGGCTCTCCGCATTCTTCTTTTCCGAAGCGATAGTGTCGGTGTGTGCCTTCCCGTTGGCACTGCTCTGTGTGTTCGGACCTGTAGCACTGACATATATAACATTTTGCTTAACCGGAATTGTCATTTTACAGAAAATCGTACTACTTTTTAAGCTATATGTAAACTTTAGGCCCAAACGATATGGCTGTTTGCTGTTTTTTTTGTACTTTTGCAGCGTCGAAATAATGCCCACCCTCATGGCGTGGCATTTATTGACCCAAATATAACAAAACCGACGTAGATGAAGATATTAGTCTCACAACCAACGCCCCAGACGGAGAAATCGCCATATTTCGATGTCTCGAGCAAATATGGCGTGGAAGTGGTGTTCCGCCCTTTCATCAGGGTTGACCACATGCCAGCCAAAGACTTCAGGCAGCAGAAAGTATCAATACTGGACCACACAGCCGTGGTCTTCTCATCCCGACATGGCATAGATCACTTCTTCTCTTTATGTAAAGACCTGAGAGTGAGCATACCAGAGAGCATGAAATATTTCTGTAAGTCAGAAATGATAGCACTCTATTTGCAGAAATACATCCTGTATCGCAAACGCAAGGTGTTTTTTCCTCTCACTGGCAAGATGGATGACCTCATCCCCATCATGGTGAAACATAAGAGCGAGAAATTTTTCGTACCACAGTCGTCGGTACACGATGACAAGCTGAAAAACAAACTCGACAATGCAAAACTGAATCACACAGAAGCTGTGATGTACTACACCGTAGCCAACGACTTCGGGCCAGATGAGAAATTAGACTACGACATGGTTGTGCTTTTCAGTCCGGAAGGCATCCACTCTTTGTTGAAGAACTTCCCAAACGTCAACCAAGGCAACTTCTCACTGGCATGTATCGGAGCAAAAACCATAGAGGAAGCAGAAAAACTGAATCTGCGTGTCGATTTCCAGCTCACACCCGAGCTGCGCTCGGTACCTGCCATAATTGAACACTTCATCAAACACCATGGAGGCGAATCCAAGTGAGACGCTATGTAAAGCGGAACGAATAACCAGCAATCGCACTATCGAACGCCTCTTTGGAGCCGGCAACAACTCCATAACGGCATATCCTTTCAAAGTTGTCTATATGCCCATAGAACCAATAGATGTACCGGTGTCGATACTCATCAGTGTGCCAAAAAAACGCTTTCATCATGCAACCGACCGCAACCGCATAAAACGTATGGTGCGCGAAGCATACCGCAAACAAAAACTCATATTGTGGCACCAGCTGCAAGACAGCCGACAGGGAATGGCAATAGCGTTCATTTGCATTGCGCAACACATGTGCGACTACAATACAATATATGGAGCAATAGGCAAGGCACTCGCAAAAATAGCCGATATGCAGGGAGGCGTTCTGACGAACAATAACTGACAAGACGGTCAAGACAAAACAAACTACATCAAAGTATAAAAAGGTGTGAGACAGATAATAACATACATCAACAAAGGATTAGGAATGATACTTCTCGTTCCTATTTTCTTTTATCAGCGATGCATCTCGCCGATGTTTCCACCTACCTGTCGTTTCACCCCCACATGTTCACAATACGCAATAGAAGCAATAAGAAAACATGGTCCGATGCGTGGCACCTATCTTGCAGTGCGCCGTTTGTTGCGTTGCCATCCTTGGGGAGGTTCCGGATACGACCCTGTGCCATAATACCTCCGGGCATTTCAACAAAATCGTGAACACAGCAAACACCACTCATTAAATGGCCCCATATATCAATATACACAGTCATGGTAATCTGACATTTCCCGACGAAATAGCAATAGTCAATTGCGATTACGATACTGCCACCATACCTTTCTGTTCGATAGGAGTACATCCGTGGGACTCAGTCAACATACACACCAATCCGTCTTTTATCAATGAAAGCACAGCCATCGTTGCAGAAAAAGCTACCAGCCAGGATGTCGTTGCGATTGGAGAGGCAGGTATCGACAGACTTCATGGTGCCGATATCGACGTTCAGCGCAATTTGTTCGTTGCCCAGATTCACATCTCCGAAGACGTGTGCAAACCATTGATTATACATCAGGTGAAATGTGTAGATGAAATCCTGAATATACACAGGAGGCTACAACCGCGTCAGCAATGGATAATCCATGGTTTCCGCAACAACATAGAACAGGCAATACAACTTCTGAACCGAGGCATCGACCTCTCATTTGGCAAATACTACAGTGGCCCCGCCTTGCATTTGGCCTACGAATACAACCAATTATGGCTCGAGACCGATGATACCGATATGGATATACACAGCCATTATCAGAGAGTGTCGGCTGAGTTGGGAATAACACTGGAAGACCTGAAACTCAAGATGTTTGAGCGAGCAAAGCAGCTATCGTCTGTGTTTTGCCTGGAATTATAAGGTCGGGAGCTATTTGAGCCAGAGGCTGAAGTACAAAACGCCGCTGAGCAATGCGCGGGTGTGGAATAGTAAGCCGCGGTGAATTTATGCAAACATCATCAAAGACAAGTATGTCGATATCTATCTTGCGGTCATGGTAAATACCATTTACCGACTTTTGCGTTCTTCCCAATTTCCGTTCGATTGCTTGAGTAATGTCGAGTATGTCCTCGGCACGTACATCCGTTTCTACACAAACGGCCATATTAAGAAACTGATTCCGGCTGATGAAACCCTGCGGCTCGGTTACAATCATATCGGATTGCCGCGTCACCCTGCCAATCTTTTTCTCAATCTCAGATATGGCACTCTGCAAGTTTTTTCGCCGGTCTCCTGTATTCGACCCTAAACCGAAATAAACCGTATGCATCATTTTTTTTCTCTTTGTTGAGGGTTAGAACTGGAAGTAAATAAATGGTTGTACTTCGCTCGTCTTTATTTGTATCACAAAGTAAATCACCGCAATAATCGTCAAGGCCAATACTGGCAGCGGCAATTGGGCCATAAGGTTACGTACCTTTTCCGACAATCGTTGTGGCATGAAATGCATAATATATCCCAGACATATAAGTGCAACGACTGCCCAGTAGCCCGTTATCAGCTGCATGGCCACCTGAGGTTGGAAATGTGTGAATATCTGGGTCACCATTCTAATGGCATCGTCCATCGACTGGCAGCGGAACAAAATCCACGCCAGGCACACCAAATGGAAGGTTATGAGGCCACTCGCTGTCACGGTCATTGTGTGGATGACTCCATGTCGTGCCGGCTGGTCACGTTTTTTCAGAGGTGATAATTTCGGACATATCCGTTGCCATGTCTTGTCGGCACACAATATGATTCCATGCAGTCCGCCCCACAGTATGAAGTTGAGCGATGCACCATGCCACAATCCACCAAGCAACATCGTTATCATGAGGTTGATATACTGCCTCATACGTCCATGCCTATTGCCTCCCAACGATATGTATAGATAGTCCTTGAGCCACGACGACAGGCTTATGTGCCATCGATGCCAGAATTCGCTCATGCTTGTGGCCTTGTATGGAGCGTTGAAGTTTTGTGGAAATTGAAATCCCAGAAGCATGGCTATACCAATTGCCATATCGCTGTAGCCCGAGAAATCACAGTAAATCTGTAGTGCATAGCCATAGACTGCCATTAGGTTTTCTATGCCCGAATAGAGTGCAGGTTGGTCAAACACACGTTCCACGAAGTTGATACTTATGTAGTCGCTTATGACGGCCTTCTTAAACAGTCCGCCCACAATATAGAATGTGCCAATGCCAACCATCTCATGTGTGATATTCAGTGGCCTGCGTATTTGTGGAAGAAAATCACGCGCCCTGACAATAGGCCCGGCCACAAGTTGTGGAAAGAAACTAACGTAGAACGCGTAGTCAAGCAGGTTGGAAAGTGGGCTGATTTGCTTGCGATACACGTCAATAGTGTAGCTGAGCGACTGGAATGTGAAGAACGAGATGCCCACCGGCAGGAATATGTCTAAACTGTCGAAGTGGCGGTTGGTGATATCTGCAATCAGCTGGCCGAAGAAGTTGGTATATTTGAAGTATGCCAGCAATCCGAGGTCGATGACAATACTTACCGTTAACCACAGGCGTGCGTACAACCGTTTGCGAGCTCCGCCGATAGCTTTGGCAATAAGAAAGTCGCTCAGGGTGACTACAGCGAGCAAGAAGAAATAGATTCCACTCGATTTGTAGTAGAAATAGTATGAAAACAGAGTGACAAACAACAGGCGCAATGTCGTTGTCCGCCCCATAGACATATACACAAGTGTGAAAGCCAGAAACAGCCACATAAAGACTCCGCTGCTGAATATCATCGGCTCAGCAGGGTTGTAGGTAAGGCATTCTATTATGTTGTTGAGAATATCTGGCATTTGAGAAATGTATCAGTTGGTTGGTTGTTCTGATGTTTTTGTTTTTTGGGCATCGTATTTGTGTTTCTCCTCTTGCAGGAAGTTGAAGAATAGTTGTCCCAGTTCCTCTCCACCTCTGAAGTTGATGTGTGTATAGTCGCGGTTGGCTTTGCCTTCCTGCTGGAGTCTGACCATGCTGCCCTCGCCACCCATTGCTTCCTGTAAGTTCCAGAATGCGATGCTTTCGTCTTCGGCCATTTGCCGTTGTGCCTCTACCAGTTGCAGCACTCCGCCCATTGTGTGGAATTGACCGTCGGCACCGCGCACATCGCGGTCGTTCATGCTGACGAGCAGGAAGCTGGTATTGGTGAACACGTGCTTATATAGTTCGATACATTGTTTAAATCGGGTTTGGTAGGGTACGTAAGTCCTTACCGATGGTGATGCCATGTTAAGTCCGAAGTGCATGATGATGAGGTCGTATTGTCTCAGACGTGCAAACTGCCGTAAGACATTTTCAGGCACTGTCCCGATGTGCCAGCCCACACTGCCTCGCATGGAGAAACAGTCGAGTGAAATACCGCGCCACGATTCTAATGCCATGCCATAGAATCGGCCACCACCCTCAACTGTAACTCTGATGCGGCCTATTTTGCCCTTTACCGTGACTGCTTCAACCGTGTCCTGGCTAATACTGTCGGTGGCTTCGTACAGAGGTTGATATGCTTCGCCATTCACCGAACACGACATTCTTAGGTTTGGCTCCGGTGTGAAATAGAGTGTGGCACGCTGCACGGTGTCGAGGTGTTCGGGATATACGCGTTTCTGTCCTCTCAAGTCGATGTATGCACCGGCATTTGGTGTGTAATATCGTCCGCTGATGCCTTGTGCCTTCATGTCAAACCCACTGCTGTTGACGCCCACTACATTGTGTTCGTCCCATCCTTGGCTCAGTTCGAGTACTGTGGTGCGGAATCCGGCTACCGACGACTGTATGTCGGTCCAGCCTACACCGCGCCCGCCATATTCCTGTTGCAGCAACTCGCGCAGGGCTGATGTGAGTATGTCGCCTTCGATAAACGAATCGCCGAAATAGGCAATGCGTACTGGCCGTAGGCGGGCGCTGTCGAGACGCGAGAAGAAATGAGACAGCGGATGGCGCGACTGAATGCTGTCGGTGAGGCTGTCGGTAGGGTTTTCACCCTCGGTAATAGCTGCTTGCTCCGTATTAAGACCTTGATAATATGCACTCTTGAGGTCGGATGCGGCTGTTGCTGATGCTGACTCTTCACCCCTTGGTTTAGTCACGTCGCTCAGCACATCGACAACTCTCAGCTCGTAGTCGCCTATGCTGAGAGTGGGAGGGAAGTGCAAGCCAACCAGGGTTGCCACCACCATTGTCATCAAGAGGAAAGTGCGTAGTCCTTTATTCATTTCTCACTGTGGGGCCAGTCCCACAAGGTGTTGTTCCTAAAAATCATTTGCGGGTGCAAAGGTAATAATTATTTACCATTCTGCACCCACTATTTGTCATTTATTTCAGAATAGCCCCCTCTTTTACCTGCTTTGAGGGCCACATGTTATTCTACTCTTGTACATATATTCTTTGCACCCTCGTCGAGATGCCGGTAAGTATTTCGTATGGGATTGTGCCGGTTGCATCGCTGAGTGATGTTACCGGCAGTTCATCGCCGAAGATAGTCACCATGTCGCCTTCGCTGCATTCGATATCGGTTACGTCTATCATACATACATCCATGCAGATGTTTCCCACGTAAGGTGCCGGTTTTCCGCCTACCAGGCAGTAGCAATGTCCGTTGCCAAGGTGCCGGTTAAGTCCGTCGGCATATCCTATCGGAATTGCTGCTATCCGGCTGTTGCGCTTCGTGTGTCCGCAACGGCTGTAGCCCACAGTGTCGCCTTCCGGCACATCGCGTATTTGCAATATGGTAGTTTTCAGTGTTGCAACGTTGTTTATCACGGTGTTGTTGCGTGGATTGATGCCATACAGTCCGAGTCCGAGGCGCACCATGTCGAGTTGATATTTAGGGAAATGTTCGATTCCGGCCGAATTGCATATATGTCTCAGTATTTTGTGGCTGTATGCATCCTGCAGTTGTCTCGATGCATGCTCAAACAATGCGAATTGCTGCTTTGAGAAGTCGTCGAATTGGTCGCCGTCGCTTCCTGCAAAATGGCTGAATACCGAGCAAGGCACAAGTGCCGACTGCTTGGACAGGCGGACAATGAGGCGTTCGGTGTCGGTGTTGGGATTGAATCCGAGTCGGTGCATTCCGGTGTCGAGCTTTATGTGTATAGGGAAGTTGGTGATTCCTTCTTTTTCTGCTGCATATATGAGTGCTTCAAGCAGTTTGAAGCTATATACTTCTGGTTCGAGCCTATAGTCGAACAACATCTTGAACGATGTCATCTCGGGATTCATGACCATGATGTTGGCCGTGATGCCCCCGCGGCGCAGGTCGGCACCCTCGTCGGCCACGGCCACCGCCAGATAGTCCACACCTTGGTCTTGCAGGGTCTTGCTGGTTTCCAGTGCTCCCATGCCGTAGGCCGATGCCTTGACCATGCACACCATCTTTGTGTCGGGTTGCAGGAATGAGCGGTAGTGGTGAAGGTTGTCGATGAGTGCGTTGAGGTTTACCTCGAGTATTGTCTGGTGCACTTTCAGGGTGAGCAGGTCTGACAGGCGGTCGAAGTGATATCGGCGTGCGCCTTTTATGAGGATGAACTCGTCGGCCAGATGGGCAAAGATGTCGCTGGCAATCAGTTCCTCGGTGGTGTGGAAGAAGTGGCTCTCCATCTTGAAGTATCCTGCACACGACATGATTTCGTCACCCACACCTATCAGCTTGTCTATGCCGCGGCTTTCGGCCATGTGTGCCACCCTGGCATATAGCGAGCGTGGTGCCTCACCGCTTTGCAGTATGTCGCTCAGGATGAGTGTGCGGCGTCCGGCCTGTGTGTCGGGGCGGCGGCTCATGAAGTCGAGTGCTATGTCGAGCGAGTGTATGTCGGAGTTGTAAGTGTCGTTGATGAGTGTACATCCGTTTATTCCGTCCTTCACCTCAAGGCGCATGGCCACCGGTTCGAGTGCCGACATGCGTTGGCAGATGGTGTCGAGGCTGGCATACTTGCCAAGGCTGGCACATGTTGCCAGGCATACCACCGAGTTTTCTATTGCGGCGTTGTCGATGAATGGTATGGTGTATTGTCCCTGCCGCCCGTCGAGGGTGTAGGTTATGGTTGCGGTGTTGCCGTGTTTCTCCACACTGCGCACCATCGGCCAGCACTTCACCTTGTCTTTCACCTCCTGGCGTGCAACCTTGCAGATGAACTCGTCTTGCAGGTTGATGACGGCTGTGTCGCAGTCTTTGAACAGTTTGAGTTTTTCGTCGCATTTGCCTTCGCGGGTGAAGAAGTTCTCTTGGTGTGCCTCGCCTATGTTGGTAATCACGCTTACTGTAGGGCGTATCATGCGGTTGAGGTTGTCCATCTCTCCCGGGTTGGATATTCCGGCTTCGATTATGGCAATGTCGTTGTGCTGGTTGAGCAGCCACAGCGAGAGCGGCACACCCACTTGCGAGTTGTAGCTGCGGGGCGACCGGCACACGTTGAAGTCGGGCGAGAGCAACTGGTAGAGCCATTCCTTCACCGTCGTTTTGCCGTTGCTGCCGGTGATGGCAACCACTGGTATGTCAAACTGCTGACGGTGGTATGCCGCCAGGGTTTGCAGGGCTTGCAGGGTGTCGTGTACGAGCAGGAAGTTGCTGTCGGGATATTGTGACGGGTTCGAGGGTAGGGTGCTTACCACAAAATTGCGTACTCCGCGTTTGTGCAACTCGCCTATGTATCGGTGGCCGTCGTTGCGGTTGGTGCGTATTGCGAAAAACAGTGTCTCTGCGGGGAAGCAGAGCGAACGGCTGTCGATGAGTAGCCAGTTGATGAGGGCATCGTCGGCCCCGTGGCGGTCGGCACCCATGATGCGTGCTATGTCGCTAATTCTGTATTGCATGTTTCAGTTGCTTTATTTTTTCTTGGGTGTTGTTGATTAGTCTTATGTAGTCGGGGTTGTCGGGGTCTGACGGCCGGTGTGCCATCGTGCGGTTCAGGGTTTCAAACTCGTCGGTCAACTTGTCGGTCTCAGCCGTGAAACAGGCTCGTCGCAGCTGTTGCCATATGTAGTCGATGGCCAGTGTCGAGGGATGAAGCATATCGTCGGCATAGAATCGGTAGTCGCGCAGTTCGTCCATCACTATTTCGTAAGACGGGAAGTAATGACAGCAGCCAGGATAGAGCTGGCACAGGCGGTCGATGGCCAGCAACAGGGTGGACTTGCTCAGCTGGTTGGCATGGAGGCCGTCCTGCTTGTGGCGGATTGGGCTCACCGTAAGCAAGAGCTGCTGATTGTGCGGGATGGCAAAATGCTCGATGAAATCGACATATTTCGTTACAATTGCATCCACCGTGAGACGCTGGCGGTCGAATAGCCGGCCGTCTTGTTTCTTGCAGTTGGCCACCACATGGCCAGTCGATTTCAACCTATAGACCCATGCCGTACCGAAGGTAATCACCACCGTGTCGAAACCATCGGTCGCCAACGGTTCGCGCGGATGTTGTGCCCATTCCATAAACTCGGCCGAGGGACTGGTCAGCGCATCTATAATCGACTCTGGATTATAGAGTGTGCCATAGGGATTGACCGTCACATCAAAGCCGCCATCGGCAAGACGCGAGCCTATGCTGTCGGTAAAACACGAGCCGAGCATCAAGATGCGGTCTTTATGGCTGAGGGCGATGTTACAACCCGAGATATCCACTTTTGTAGTTAATTCCACGTCGCTTATGAGGTATTTTGGTGATTTATTTAACTTTATGATGGCGGTTCCGTTTTTTTGTGTTAACTTTGACCACACAAATTTCAAAATGCAAAAGTAATAAAAGTTATTCAAACGATGAAACAAGACGAAATTTTTTTACAGATTCAAGATAAAAAAACGAGCGAAATACGGTTTGTTCAGCTCCAAACAGTCGCCGACTTGAACCGCGCCATACGCGACGGCCACACAAAAGACGTCATCAATATGTCGGAAATCATGATGGATAAACGCATCAACCGTATAGCCGACACCGTAGCCGCCAACCATTCGGTGCGCGTGGTGCTGATTGCAGGTCCGTCGTCGAGCGGCAAGACCACGTTTAGCAAACGACTCTCACTGCATCTGCTTGCAAACCACCTGAAACCATATCCCGTATCGCTCGACGACTATTTCGTCGATCGCACCAAGACACCAATCGACGAAAACGGCGAATACGACTACGAATCCATCCATGCACTCAACCTCGACCTGCTCCACCGACACATAACCACACTGCTGGCCGGAGGCGAGGTGGAACTGCCACGCTACGACTTCCCGACTGGAACCACACAGTCCAGCGGCAGGCGACTGAGGCTCGACGACGACATGATACTCATCCTCGAAGGCATACACGCACTCAACCCACTGCTTACCGACGAGATACCGCAGGAAACAAAATACCGAATATATGTATCAGCCCTTGCGCCAGTGCAATGGGACGACGACCGTGCCGTGTCGCGTACCGACAGCCGACTCATACGCCGCATACTGCGCGACCACCGATACCGGGGTACATCGCCGGCTGCCACCATCGACCGCTGGCCAAGCGTGCGACGGGGTGAAGACCTGTGGGTATTCCCATTCCAGAAATATGCCGACACCGAGTTCAACAGCGTACAATTCTACGAACTGGCAGTCCTGCGCAACAAAGTGCTGCCCATACTGGCCGAGATAACCCCCGACCAACCACAATACCAGGTAGCCGACCGACTGCGGCACCTCCTGCTGCAGTTCCAGCCAATCGAAGACATGTCGCTGCTGCCACCGGTCTCCCTCCTGCGCGAATTCATGGGCGGCAGTTCGTTCAGATACTGAACCACCCATGCACAGACACCATCCAACCTCCGAACACCACCACCCATCTGCGACCCCGCACTCGCGACACCGAGACCCCGCACTCGCGACACCGAGACTCCGCACTCGCGGGGTCATGAGTGTACACTCGCAGATGTAGGTTGCCTTGCCGGCAGTTCCCTCATGCGTGCGTATGGTTTGGGTTTAAGGGGGAGGCTTGGATAGCGTATATAGGCCTGAGGGTTTGTCAATATACGTACATGGCTGAAGTTGTATATCTTCGCCGTCGTGTGTATATACGCGATGCCGGTTATGTGGGTACAGATGTAACATGATGAATAGTCGTTCTTGTCGTTTGCGGTGCAAAGTTACGACATTGCGTATAGACGAGTTTACCGATTTGTCCCAATACAAGGAAATCATTTCCCTATTGAAGAAAGGCTATGCCATTAGGAATGTGGCAAAGCTGACGGGAAAAGGCATCAGTACTATTCAACGTATAAAGAAGGATTTTTGCTGATAACAGATGGCAGAATCCATAAAAATTCATAAACTCAGTTGATTTATCACAAAGTTTTGTCTGGAAATGTAAGAAAGTAAAATAAATTCACTACCTTTGTAGCATTAAACTGAGATATATGGAAGAAGGTAAGTTTCGACATGTTTCCCAACCAGAACCGTGTCATAGAGGATTATCGCGTATCTTTGTACACAAAACTGTATGGGCTATGATACGAAATCACTTTAGATGCACCGCTGTCTGCATTGCGATAACCCTGCTCGCCTGCGTGAACTACTCGTGCAGCGAAGGCGAAGAAGAAGAAAGGGAGAACCTCCAACCAGAGAATTACGAAGTAACCTTCTCTGTCAGCAACGAAGGTACGGGCGAGGGCACCAGTGCTTCGCCGGCCGTGGTGCAGGCGGGCGACACGCTCGGCATGACCGTCCGGCAGACGAGCCGCTACACCGATCCCGACGGGAGTGTGTTCACCTGCGAGCCGCAGGCCGTCATCAGGCTTTCCGCTTCGGGTGACACACTGTATGTGAAGGACTTCCAGACCCTGACCAGCGTCAGGGAGAGCGATAGGGCTTCCTCCGAGACCGCGGAAGGCGAGAGGCAGACCAAAAGGACGCTGCAGACCTTCAGCGTAGGGGGCAAGGAGGTCGTCTTCGACCTGGCCTACGACGTCTTCCGTCACGTCAATTCCCAACAGAAAAGCATCGAGATGCCCTATATCAAGGTGAAACCCGCCCAGTACGGTGCGGCACGGGCGGAAGAGACCCGGGCTTCTGTGGCTGTCACGGGAATGAGGCTCACCCCGCATGCGCCGCAAACACGCGGTACAATTGTGGATTCGACAGCCTATGATGTGAATGTAGCGTTTAACTTGGAGATTGAAAGCGTCAACACTAAAGAAGCTCAAAATCAGACCTTATCGTTTGAAGTAGAGTTTTTGGCTGTGGTTGAATCAACAACTGATTATCCTGAACCGGAAATGCAGTTTAGCTATCAACTTCAGGTTTTGGGTGGAACCAACAGTACTGCTTCACCTTTTGTGCTCAATTTAGGAGAAACCATGCATCTTCAGTGGGCAGAAAGTAGCCAATACAGCTATTTTTCGCTGCAAGATCGCACAAGTCAGGTAATCCAATATGAGCCAAAGGCAAATGTTACACTTTTTGCGCCTAAAGATACTTTGTGGGCAACCACCAAAGAAGAATTAGAGCAACTTGTTGCAGCTGATGCAGTAATGGCAGAGAGCGGAACTTCGCCACTGGTTACAACTGGGCAAAAGACATTTAGTGTCGCCGGTAAAGATATGACTTTTAACTGGAGCTATGATACTTATGCTGCCGTTAACGCTGAGGGAACAGATGTGGCTGTGCCATATTTGGAACTTAGCGAGCCGCAAGTTGTAAGTGTGCAGGCAACAGAATTGTCAAATGTAACTATCCCCGGCAAACAAGCCAAAGTCTATGAAGTGGAAACGCGCTTCTCGCAAGAGCTCAAAAGTGTGAATACACCGGAAGAGCACAGCGAAACCATAGAATATGTTGTGAAATATATTGGCGTTATAGAGGTTAAGCTTGTAAAAGTTGTTTATCGCAAAGATTGGGAGTGGGTTGATTCACATGATAATATGATGTTAGCCTATTATCCCATGGTACATCGTGATCGCATTTACTCTACCGGTGAAACCTTTACGGACACCTTTAGAGACGCAGGGCATCTAGCAGGTGGATATATACCTTTTGCAATTGGTGGAGAACCCGTGCAAGAGGTGTCTGATGGGGTTTTAGTACGTACTAAGTGGCCAACAAATTTAAATCAGGGAGATAGTATTCTTATCGTATCTTACAGCGCCAGTGTTCCGAATTTATCTAAGGTTTTTGATGTGTATGAGTATGAGGGAGATATTCCTGAAGCGCACTACACTACTCCGTCTCCTGGAGCATGGGATGAATATAAGGTGGGTAAAACCTACCAAAATCTGGATATCTTACTTGATGGGGCAGAAGTGATTGGGGCGGATAGCGTTTCTACAAAGCCTAGCGGCTGGTATGTCTATCGTCCAGATTGCCTTTATATGAGCTTTGTATGTATATATAATGACGAGTTTCGCCTATTACAGGGGGAAATGCATATATCTTTTTATGACCAATTTTTGGTAATAGACGGACAAATGATAAACTTTCTGGAATATCGCGGACCGATGAACTTCAGCTACCATAAGGATTATATCACTATGCCAAATGGTGCTCCGGGGTTTGTATATACCACAGAGTTTAGGCGAAAATTCTTGGGAAAGAATTTTTACAGATGTCGTATAGACTCAATCTACCAACAACAGCCTAATCCGGAGAATTCTAAACCCTAGTTTCTTTGACAACATAATCGAGTAGGAGGTAAACGCTAATCATAGGCGTTTATCTCCTACTCGATTTTAGATGTTTAGCGATAAGTCAGCATTGACATCGGAGTACACTTATTTTGTTAAAACCACCCATTTACACACAAATATTGCCCTTAAATATAAAAAAAAAACAGAAAAAACTTGCACATAAAAAAAAAGTATAGTAATTTTGTACCGAAAACTGAAAATAGGACTGCATATGATTAGAAGAATACTGATAACAATGGTGACAGCAATGCTCTTGAGTACTGCCCCGGCAGTCATGGCACAAGACGTGCAGAAAAACTCCGTGGAGACGCAAAAACAAGTAACCCCGGAAACAGAATTGCAAGCCATTGCCATAACAGTCACCGAATCAACACTGCATATAAAGAATGCCACATCAATGATACTTGAGGTATATAACCTCGCTGGAGTAAAGGTAATAACACAAAAAATTGACAGTGCAGACAAAGCAGTCGAGCTTAACAGCCTCCCCAAAGGATGCTACATCATTAAAGTGGGAAAAACCGTCAGGAAAATTTACCTAAACTGACCCATAACTAGAACCTCCATCATAAACACGTGCCGGGCCAAACTGCAGGTCGAAACACAAAACGAAGTCACGAATGTTCCTGATGCACCTCAGCGATGAACAAATACAACGAAGAAGAAGTATTAAAACGTCTGCAAGAGCCAAGAACCCAGAGCAGGGCATTTGAGGAAATTGTCAACCACTATAGCCAACCATTATATTGGCAAATAAGGCGCTTGGTAATCGACCACGACGATTCCGACGATGTGCTTCAAAATACATTCATAAAAGCCTGGACAAATATCAGTACATTCAGAGGAGATTCAAAACTCTCAACATGGCTCTATAAAATAGCTTACAATGAAAGCTTAACGTTCCTCAACCATAAACGAGAGCAAATGTCACTAGACGAAATCGGATCAATGGTGGCAGAAACACTCGAAAGCGATCCTTATTTTGATGGCGACGAAACACAGACTATGCTTCAAGAAGCAATCGGAACACTACCCGACAAGCAAAAAGCCGTGTTCAACATGAAATACTTCGACGACATGAAATACGAAGACATGTCATCAATCACAGGGACAAGCGTAGGAGCACTGAAAGCATCATACCACCTAGCGGTAAAAAAAATTGAAGACTATTTCAACAAGCACGATTAAACCTTTTCCAACATATCAAGTCTAAAAAGTAACAAAACAGTAAAGACATGATCACAGGAGAAAAAGACATCATCAACAGATGCGGGAAACAAAACCCATTCTGCGTTCCGGAAGGCTATTTCGAAAACCTCACAGGGCGCATAATGGCAAATATTCCTGCTGAAGAAGCCAAAGTCATAAGCATCGCTCCAACTAAGAAATTTAGCTGGAAAGGATGGACAAGTCTCGCTGCTGCATGCATCGCAGGAGCGGTCGTCTGTGTAAATGTGTACAACAACAAGACGCCTAGCATAGACTCGTCTAAACTCATGAGTAATGTAACGACTTATGTCAACGATGAAGCATACGACGAAGCATACCAGCAGGAAGTTCTGAACTATGCAATGGTTGACTATAACGATGTGTACAACTATATGGCCGGTAACTCATATTAAAGGGGAACAACAGGTATGAAACGAATCTATTTCATATTAGTATGTCTCAGTTGCACTGTAACAACATTTGCTCAATGGGGGAATAACCAAAAACAAGGACAAAACCAACAGCAAACAGAGCATCGGAATCAGTGGCAACAACAAGGACAGCGACAATTCTCACCCGAACTATTCAACAAACAACTGGAACAATTCGTAAAGGATAACGCTGGACTAAGTACCACTGAATGCCAAAAGCTTTTTCCCCTCATGCACGAAATGCTAAACAAACAACGAGAAATTAACGGAAAGATTCAATACACGATATCACAAGGTTTTGGTGACAAAGATGAGAAAGAATACGAAGACATCATTAACAAAGTCACAAACTTTGAAGTAGAAAGCAAAAAAATTGAACAGACATACTATAAAAGATTTCATACTATCCTGTCGTGGAAAAAAATTTATAGAGTACGATTTGCTCTGTCACAATGGAATATGGAAGTACTAAAGATATTCAATCCACGGCAACAGCAAAGCTGGCTTGGACAAAGACAGATAAGTGTACCAAACCGCAAAGAAGTGCAGTCTCCGTCTTTGAAGCAAAATAAGTCAAGTGAATAAACTATAGGGCTCATAATGTATGGTCTAATTGAATACACAAAACATATTTAATATAAACGACGGACTTATAAACTATATGTAAATACATAATAAACAAAATTGACTTGAATATTATAGAATATAATCAAACATAACAGAACATTAATAAGTAGTAAACTTTTTTATAATTGTTGTTTTTTTGGGTGGACGTACATGTGAATGTGCGTTCATTTTTTTACTACGTATTTTATGAATCCACTTTAAATAAATCTGATAGTCAGGCTCAGCGGATAGTCCGAGCAGCTTTACCGCCAGTAGGCACTGGACTTCTTGTCAGAGGATGCCTCGAAGACGGGCTGCCGCTCGGATGACGCGACGCCGGGGCAGTGCCTGCTCGACCTTGGCTGCGTCACCAGCAACATCCTTGCCATGAGTAGCGAGGGAGAGGTTTCGATGCTTCATCGTGTGTTCCATGAACAGTATGACGCGGACAATGAGGGCAACATCGCCACGAAGGTAAAGTACAGATAGTGGAAGATTACAGTATAGAACTCCAAGGGAAAGAAGTCATACAGATACCTTGACACCGAGCCTATCGAACGCTCACAGAACCGACGGAGGGTGGAAACCATCCCATGGGAGGAGCGGAAGAAGCGCAAGCACCCGGCTTTGCCGCCCGGCTCGTCCAAGAACGTCGAGGCGAACATATTCCAGTACTGCTTCCTGTAGGGAGTGACGCCAAATAGTCAGATTCGGGTGGACACAAGTGAAATCAGAGTAATGATGATAATCCATCATAGAACTTTTTACTTACCGGGATGTGTGTTTTTTCCTTTGAGTCCAGTTCTGCAATTATATAACCTTCCTTCTCTCTCCTTAACGATTTGACATGCAACTTATTGATGTAGTATGATCGATGGCATCTTAAAAATCCATTTGCATTACAAATATCTTCAATATTCTTCATTGAATTCCGTAATACGTATGAACGCTCCTTATCCTTCTCTAAATAAAAAATATGCACATAATTTTCTTCAGCCATAATATATAACACATTGGATGCTAAGACTAAAAGCTTTAGGTTACCTCGTTCGTCACAGAAACGCACTTTAGAATCATCGTTAGTTTCAAGATATTGACTGGAGCTGTTGAATTTTAATGACAGACCGATTATTACGTATGGAAGTATAAGAATTAATGTAAGCCAGTAAAATGAATGGCCCAACACTTCAAGGTATGGCATAGTATGCTGTAACATGAGCCACATATATAGTGTCATAAAATGAGACATAATAAAGACTTCTATACAACACCAGAAAATGTACCATCCGTAAGAAAGACTCATATAACCACGTAATCCATAAAATGAGAGACGTGTTATCAATAAAACTACCAATAGGATACATGTTATTATAGTGAGATTAAATGCATATAAATCACGATTCATATTAAGGAAATCATCTAAATCGAACGGGCGATAAACAAGTACGAAAACCATAAAAGAGAATGGAATCATAAGAATATGCAGTAATTGCACATTGAACCTGTAGAACAAATCTGGAATTTTTGTCATATTTTATCCCTATTTTATGTGTGACGAATTTTACACTATCTCTATTTCGTCACAAATATAGTGATTTTATCCCTAATAAATGTTTTTCGTCACTTTTTTTTATAAACTATCACAGAGTTTTGCGAGATACACATATTATTTGTTACTTTGCGCTCAAAATAATAAGCATTATTAAGTGTCATGGCTTAACACATAAAATCAATCACCGCACAAGTGATAAGAAGTAAATATTAGGATTGAAGATTAAGTAGTAAGTAAGGATTAAGGAATTGAGAATTAATTAAGGATTAAGGATAATAGAATAAGATAAATGACATATGAAACGCATAAAGCCAACCAACGATTTCAATGCTAACGAGGTTGCATTGACCAATTATAGTACAGGGGATACTATGACCTATGCTCAGCTTGCCATAAGCATATCTCATATTCACCAGATATTATACAATAATGGTGTAAAGAAAGGCGAGCATATTTTGTTGTCCAACAACGGCACTCCAACCTGGGTTGCTCATCTGGCCGGAGTTGTCACTTATGGTGCTGTAGCAGTAATTGTTCCATCCAAGCTGAGTAACTACGAACTTTCTGACATAAAGGAAAGAGAAAATATCATTGACCTGGATTTATCTGGTAGTGGCAGGCTACATACATCTCACGAGGATATAGACATTGACATCTTCAAGTTTACATTAAACGATGACATTATCGTAGATTACTCGTATAATGATTTTGGATTTTTATCGCCAACCCGTACAAAGGTCTATGAGTTCATGAAACTGGCAGAAGATATAAAGCGTCGTTATATGAAGATTCGTCATTCTCGTATGCCATCAATGCTTTTGGCCAACCGTGATTGTATGAACGCAAAAGACATTCTTGCATCGTTATCCATAGGTTCTCACATTACATTGGCAGGCATGAACCCTACCTCTGGCACTCTGCTGCAATGTCTGAAAAAATGTCGTCCACACTTTGTATATCTCGACACAAAGACTGCTGAAAACATGATTCGTGAACGAATATTCCCTATTATTAAAGATCCTGACAAGAAGTCTTATATGAGCAGTTCTCATGCTCGTCGCACAATGTTGAAACAAGTGCGTAAACGCATGATGTTTGCATTGGGTGGGTGTATAACGATTGTCAGTGTCACCGGAGGACGGTTCAGTCCTGAAGTGGAGCAATTTCTGCAAAAGATTGAGTTTCCCTACATGTTTATGTGACGTATCTCATATCATGAATGGGAGGTTGATGTGCTATGCAAAAGTTGCAATCAGATAAAGCTGAATGAATACCTGTGTGTATTCCGTCGTTTTTACTTAACCATGTTTTTGGTGTGTTCCTTATTCCAATCCACTTTCGATAATGTCGTACACTTCTGTCATCAGCGACTTCGTGTTTTTCTCTTGACATTGTTCGGAAGTAATAGGTTCGTGTATGATGAGCGACAGTTGGGCTCGTGTCAACGATTTGGCTTGACGGCTGAAAACCTTGAATGAGCCGTTAATGGTGATTGGCACAATTGGTAATCCTATTTCGCTGGCTAGCATAAAGGCACCGCGTTTGAATGGAATCATCTTTCCATCGTAGGTTCGTGTCCCCTCTGGAAATATTGCCATTGACATTCCTCCATATAGGGTTTTACGTGCATTATTTACGGCATTTGCTATGGATGCACGGCTGTCGCCAACGAAAATCTGTCTGGAAAACATGCAGGCAATTCCAACCAACGGCATTTTTTTCAGGTAGTCTTTCATCATCCATTTAAAACTGTGGTTCAGATATCCGTACATAAGAGGTATATCTAAATAGCCCTGATGGTTTGCAAGAAATATGTACGATTGTTTTTTATCAAGTTTCTCGATTCCATAGATTTTAACTGGAATCAGATATATCATAAACGTCATTTTGCCCCATAAGTGTGGTATGTATTTATGAGTAAGGACGTCGCACCGGCATATTGATGATATGATAATTAATACAGCTACAATAAAGGTACTGATGACGAATAGTGGTGTAGCGATGATATATGAATATAATTTGTATATCATAGATTAATGACGTTTGATTGTATTCTATTTATGCTTAAGAGTGAGTACGGATATTTCGGGCCATGCACCTACACGCATTGGAACAGGCACACACCCTACTCCTTCATTGACGTGTAGCGTTTGCATTACTTTGTTTCCGTTTGTTTTGTCGTACTTTGAATTGAAGTATGCCCCACTCCACTCATCGTAAACGAGGGCAACGGGTGACCACCCGAATATTTTCAATTGTCCGGCATGTGTATGTCCCGACAATGTGAGTTGTATATTGGTATCTGGTATTACGGTTCTTCTCCAGTGTGTAGGGTCGTGACTGAGCAAAACCTGAAAAGCACCTTCTGCCACACCTTGAGTCGCCTTAGTCAAGTCGGCGTATTGCGGAAAGTGTGGCGGTGTTCCGTCGTTTTCTACACCTACTATTACAAGAGAATCGCTGCCGCGATATATCACATCGTGGTCGTTAAGCAGAAGCTTCCATCCCATGTTTTCATGTCTCCGGTGCAGGTCTTTGATATCTGCCAAGCGTTGTCCCACGGTGTAATTCCGCATGTAGAGAGCATAGTCGTGGTTTCCCATGATTGCATATACGCCGTCAGTTGCATAAAGCTGAGCCAGGGTTTCTTCAAACCCATTGAGTTCATCGGCTTTCATTGTAACTATATCTCCTGTGAATGCAATCATATCGCAGTGTTGCGAGTTAATCAGTTCGACCATCTTTGCCACGTCGGCCTCATGTCCGAGATGAAATGACAGGGCATGAAAATCGGAAAAGTGCAGGATTCTATATCCGTCGAACGAATCTGGCAGGTCGTCGAAGTATAGTGTCCGCTCATTTACCACAAAGTGTCGGCTTCCGTAGAAGTATCCGAACAGCAGCACTGCTATAAAGCATAAAATGAATGTAGCAACTATTGTGAGCATTTTCCTTATAATCCTTTTACCTTTGTTCATAAACATATTTTTTTGATTCTTCAATACTAAATCCGCGTCGCTGCGCGTAGTCGGCAATCTGTTCGGTTGTTACGGGTCCGATGCTGAAATATCGTGCCTTTGGTTTTGCTATCATAAACCCGCTTACCGACGAATGTGGTTGCATCATTCCATTTTCTGTAAGTCTTATACCAATTTTTTCAAAATGGCATATGGAGTCGAGCAGGAAGTTTATTGACATGTCCGGTATTGATGGGTATCCTATTGCGGGTCTGATGATGTTTGTCGTACCCCACCCCATTTGTTTGCTTGTATCGTCTTGCAGTACGTCGGCTGCCGCTTCAGCCAAGCGGTCGGATATGGTAAGCAGCAGCAGACTTCGATAAGGGTCGTCATACAGTTCGTGTTCTATGCCGTGTGTCTGTACGGTTGTTGCAAACACGCATACGGTATCGCCGTCGTCTATGAAGTCTGTCATGCAAAGGCAGTTGCCGTCGGCATTTGGTAGTTGTTGGCGCAGGAATGGGATGCGTGTATTGTCTATGATGATATCATCGGTTTCTTTCTTTGTCACAAATGGTTGCAGGATATATCTTATGTCTAATTTACTATCGTACTCGGTGAGCATAGCTAATGCTTCGGCTTTCAATCCGGCTGCTTCGTCTGTACCTGCAGGCACTTTCCATGGATGGAAGAAGTGTTCCCAGCTGATGCGTTCCTTGAGTTCGGATATTGAGTACGTCCCTTGCATAGCAGTTTCATTTATCAGTTACCTGAGCATAGACATTGGATATATCAGTTAAATCGCAGTTCTTTGCCGCGTATGCCATCCACCACGACTTTTCCGAGGAATGCAGTGATTCCGTTTACTATTGTTCTCACCACCCTCCATTTAAATGTACGTTCGTCCATTGGTGTCCATCCGCATTTGGTGAAATATCGTCCGTCGTGCACTTGCCAATTGGCTTCTGGGTTGACGAGTACAAGGTCGGCATAGTATCCGGGACGTATGAATCCGCGTCGGTCGATATTGTACATAGTTGCAGGGTTATGACACATAAGCGTTGCTATCTGCGGCAGTGTGAGGTATCCTTTGTCTGAGAGTTCCAACATGCTGACGAGCGAAAACTGAATCATCGGCATCCCCGACATTGCCTTCAGTGCTCCACCTACTTTCTCGCTGAGCAGGTGTGGGGCATGGTCGGTTGCAACGATGTCTATAAGACCGTTGGTCAGTGCCTGTCTCAACGCTTCCTGGTCTTCGGGCATCTTGACCGAGGGGTTACATTTAATCTTGGTCCCGAGCTGGTCGTAGTCTTCGGAAGTGAACATAAGATGAGGGATACAGACCTCGGCGGTTATTTGTTTCTCTGTCAGCGGTTTTGCCTCGAGTAGTGACAGTTCGCGTTCGCTCGATATATGTGCCACATGCAGCCGTGCTCCTGTTTCATGGGCCAGTTTGATTGCACGTTGTGTTGCTTCGAAACAAGCCTCGACGCTGCGTATGCGTGTGTGATATCTCACAGGGAAGTCGTTTTGTCCCTTGTATCGGCGACGGAACGCTTTTATGTTTTGCTGGATTATGGTATCATCTTCACAGTGTGCCACTATGCGTAGGGGTGATGTTTGGAAAATGTGTCGCATAGACGACTCGTCATCAACGAGCAGTCCACCGGTACTGCTACCCATAAACACTTTCACTCCAGGCACTCTGTGTGGGTCGAGCCTTGCGAGGACGTCGGCATTGTCGTTGGTTGCTCCGAAGAAGAATGAATAGTTTACACGACTGTTGTTTCTGGCAATTTCAAATTTTTCTTCCAGCAGGTCGGGCGTTGTGGTAGGCGGATTGGTATTTGGCATGTCCATATACGATGTGACTCCACCTGCTGCAGCTGTACGGCTTTCCGACTCTATATCAGCCTTGTAGGTATATCCAGGTTCACGGAAATGGACGTGACAATCGATGACACCCGGGAAGAGGTATAGTCCATGTGCATCGATAAAGTTATCATCGCTGCCACTTGGTGGCAGAACGTCGGGCACGACTGCTTTTATAAATTCGTCTTCCACAACAATGCTTCCGACGAACGTATGTCCCTCGTTCACTATTGTGGCGCCACTTATTATAGTTTTCATTTAGATTAGTTTACTTTTGGGTATTTCTTAAACCAACCGTCGAGTCGGAGGCGTATTACTCCCCACAGGGCTTCACTGAATATACCTCCATTCATTTTCGACGTACCCTCAACACGGTTAACAAATATTACAGGAACTTCTTTTATCTTGAATCCACACTTCCATGCAGTGAATTTCATTTCTATTTGAAACGCATATCCCTTAAAGCGTATTGCATCAAGGTCGATGGTTTCAAGTACACGGCGTCGGTAACACTTGAATCCTGCTGTAGTGTCGTGGATATTAAACCCTGTAACCATTCTGACATACATAGATGCAAAGTATGACATTAGCACACGTCCCATTGGCCAGTTCACCACATTCACCCCCGAAATGTACCGCGACCCGATTGCCAGGTCGTAGCCATCGACAGCACAGGCATCGTAGAGGCGCGGCAGGTCGGACGGTGCGTGCGAAAAGTCGGCATCCATCTCAAAGATGTAGTCGTAGCCATGCTCCAGACTCCACTTAAAGCCACATATATATGCTGTTCCCAGCCCCAGCTTACCCTTACGCTCGACAATGAACAGGCGGTCGGCAAACTCATTGTCCATGAGCCGATGCACAATCTGAGCTGTGCCATCGGGCGAGCCGTCGTCGATTACAAGTATATGGAAACATTTGTCGAGAGAGAAGATAGCGCGTACGATTTTCTCTATGTTTTCCTTCTCGTTGTAAGTAGGGATTATAATTATGCTGTCACTTATATTCATGATTTGTTTCGGAAAATCTGATTAGGTCTGCAAAGATAACACAAAGTGTGCTAAACACAAAATAATTTAAGGTTTATTATATAGCATTAACTATTTATATGTAATATTTGCAATAAAAAAGCATACCGGCAACACATACAATGTGTTGGAGGGGATAATGGAAGGCTGAGATGCGGGAAGGGTCTTGGCCGAAAAAGTGTCGGGCACAAACGTGAGGGGAGAAGGATATGAGGGATATGGTTTTCCGAGAGTGCGCAGTCGCGGAAGCGAGAGTGCGCAGTCGCGGAAGCGAGAGTGCGCAGTCGCGGAAGCGAGAGTGCGC
>CALGGJ010000083.1 GCA_937915745.1 uncultured Prevotellaceae bacterium
AAACTTTGGGAAGAAGAACTCAAAAATCCATTTGAAAGTAAAATTAATTTATTATTTAAGGATTTAAAGGAAAATTTTGAATCACAAATATCAACTATAAATCAACAAATAAATGAATTAATATTAAATAATAACAAAGTACTAGATAACTCAAATATGAGTAATTCTAATTATAATTACAATAATAATATCCATAATTCTTACAATAATAATAACAATAATAATAGCATTAATAATAACTTTAATAATAGGAATTTTAATAGGAGCTGTAATAACAGCAGGAATATTTTTACTAATTAATAAAAATAATACAAAATCATTTGATAGAGATATGAGAGGAATACAAAGCGAAATGAGCGAAGGAAAACCAGGAGAAAAGGGAAATTTTACACCTGGAGAAAATTCAAATGGGAAAGGCGTAAAAAACAAATCTAAAGTAATAACTGAAAACACTGCTAATAGTGATAATACTAATTTACAAGAAGCAACAACCAGTTCAGATACAACTGAATAAATAATCTACAAAGATGAAGATTGAAAGGAAAGTTTAAATGAAAACTAAAAAAAACTTGTATGTTTACATTAAAGAAATATTCTCAATATACCGATACGTTCCGCTAATCAACCGACCAGCGCAACAACATTGTGCAATATTCAGCATGTAATGATTATGCATATCTTCTTCCGTTTGTTCCGAACTGTGCTGCAAAGTTAAGAAACTTACAACAAAGAGCAAGTGTTTTTTTCGTTTTTTTTAATAATGCCACAAAAAAAGAGCATCCGCCTGCGTCATTTGGCATTAATCGTCATGATATTTAATCAATCCTTCCATCGGAGTCCTCATCACAGTTCCCAGCTTAAACCCGCATTGTGCAGCAGCCTCCGACAATTCGCTTCGATAGAAATGTGCCACCGAGCCCACAAAGCAGACATCAAGGTCGTGGCGTTTGTATGCAGCCACATTGCGAGTGAAGAACTGACAGAAGCAATCGACAAGCAGCGTGTGTATGTCTTCGAGGTCGCGGTGCCGCTGGCAGAACCGACTCAGCAGTCCGAGATAGCGGTTGGCCATAGGCTCACGATATACCTTATCTGTTATCAAGTCGGCATCAGCGCCCGTCTCGGCGAAAAACAAGTTACATATATCGTGCGGCATCTGTCGTTTCAGCACATCGCCCACAAGGCGCTTACCGATATATGCGGCACTGCCTTCATCGCCCAGGATATACCCCAGTGGCGACACGTTGTCGGCAACATCTGTACCGTCGTAGTAGCACGAGTTAGCCCCTGTTCCCAGGATGCACGCAATACCCTCGCTCTTCCGACACAAAGCTCGTGCCGCTCCCAACATATCACTGCCTATTTCCACTTCAACACCTTCACCGACCGAAGCCGTCAACAAGCGTTTCATGCGTGGCACCATCCGGGGCGTGCATCCGGCTCCATAGAAAAAGACCTGTGTCACATCCCCGTCAGTTGGCAGTTGTGGGCGAAGTCCGTTTTGCAGAATACCGGTTATCTCGTCATCCGTCTGGTGAAACGGATTGATGCCGTGAGTCTCGAAGTCGGCATCGCCTATGTGCCAAGCCGTCTTGGTAGAGCCGCTGTCAGCAATCAGTCTCATTCGGCACTGAATTCCTTTATACGTTGTTCCTCGCTCAGTTTGCAGATGAGTAGCGTGTCGCCCCTCTCGGCCACGATATATCCATCGAGGCCCTGAATCACGACACGTCGCTCCTCACTTGTGTGTACTATGCAATTGTGTGTGTCGTGCAGCTCGATACGAGGTCCGACAGCAGCGTTGCCGTTCTTGTCTTTTTCGGCCAAAGTGATGAGCGAGCCCCATGTGCCGACATCGCTCCAGCCGAAAGATGCCGGAAACACATATATCTCCTCGGCTTTTTCCATCACCGCATAGTCAATCGATATGCTCTTACACTGGGGGAAGCGCTCGTTGATTACATCCTGTTCCTGTTCTGTACCATAGTACGGCAACATACCTTCAAACACCTGCGACACGTCGGGCTCGTAGTAGCGTAATGCCTGAACTATAGTTTCTACATTCCATACAAAGATGCCCGAGTTCCAGAAGTATTCGGCTTGCGATATGTAGCGTTTAGCCGTTTCGATGTCGGGTTTCTCACGGAAGTGGTCAACACGGTAAATCGACTTATTGCTGAGCGACGGCGACGTCATGTCGGCCTGAATATATCCATATCCGGTTTCGGGGCGTGTGGGGTGCATACCCAGCGTCACTATAGCATCGCTCTGTGCCGTAAACGCCAGTGCCGACTTGATTACGCGCCGGAATTCGTCAACATCGGTCACCATGTGGTCGCTCGGTGTTATCACGAGGTTGGCACGTGGATTCTTCTTCTTGATTTTCCAACTTACGTATGCTATACACGGAGCCGTATTGCGCCGGCAGGGTTCGAGCAGTATGTTTTCACCGGGCACTTCGGGCAGCTGTTCGTGTACTATCTCGGCATACGACTGCGATGTGACGACCCACACGTTCTCGGGAGCCACCACTCCGCGGAAACGGTCGAGTGTAAGTTGTATGAATGTGCGGCCACATCCCATCACGTCGATGAATTGTTTTGGGCACTCCGGGGTGCTCATTGGCCAGAACCGGCTACCTACGCCGCCCGCCATTATCACAAGGTTGTTGTTTGGATTCACGATGAATTGCTGTTTTATGATTTTCTTTCCCGCCATGCTTCGACCTGCAAGTGTAAGTGGCGGGTGGTATTCGCCCCTAAATACCGGTTCGGGTTCAACAAACAGAGTGGAGAAGCGTCGTCACTACCCCACTCTTTGTTGCTACCCTTTGCTTATTCAGCAGCCTCGGCCGGTGTCTCCTCTGCGGGAGCTTCTTCTGCCTGCGGCTCGGCAGGTGCAATAGCTGCGGCCTTTTTCTCGGCCACTTTCTTTGCGATTTCTGCATTCACCTTCTTCTCCTGAGCAATGCGTGCCTCGTATGCGGCCTTCTTGTCGGCAGCAGCCTTGTCGGCAGTCTTCGCTATCTTACCGGCCCTTTCGGCTTTCCAGGCATCGAACTTGGCCTGACATGCAGCTTCGTCGAATGCACCCTTCTTCACTCCGCCGAGCAGGTGTTTCATCATATAGACACCTTCTTTGGAGAGGATGCTGCGAACGGTGTCGGTTGGCTGTGCGCCCACCTGCACCCAATAGAGTGCACGTTCGAAATTCAAATCAATTGTTGCAGGATTGGTGTTTGGATTGTACGTACCGATTTTCTCAATGAAGCGACCATCACGTGGTGCATCGGGATGTGCGATAACGATTGCATAGAAAGCATAGTTCTTGCGACCGTGACGCTGCAATCTCATTTTAGTTGCCATTCTTTCTTGATTTTGTTTTTATTGGTTTATAAATGATTTGAACATGTCGCTATCACGTAACGACGCTGCAAAGTTAGGCATTTTTTGTGAAAGACAATGTATGAATAATGGATTAAATGCACATTTTGGGTTAAAATACATGGTCGGGATGGCTGTTTTTCTATGAAACGATGCCGTGATAGGTGCGTTTCACTTCCTCGTAGCTTGCCACATCGCCTATGTCGTAGCGTCTGCCCGGCATGAGCATGGCATGTACTGGTGTCCGGGTGCATAGCCATGCTATGTAACTGCCTGGTGCATCGGTGCCGCAACCCGAGGCGATACCTTCGGCCACAAGGCGTGCATCGTCGCGCGTGTAATAATAAAAAGGTGGGCAACACCAGTTCGACTGTGGTTCGGCGGGTTTCTCGACCATGCTGCCGACGCGGTCGTCGGCATCTATGGCGAGCACCCCACTCTTCCGCAGGGTCGGCAGGTCTTCAACATAGAAACGCATCACACACGATGTCTGTTTCTGCATGGCATAATCCACGAAGCGAGCCATGCTGAAGTCGAGCACGTTGTCGCCCGCGACGACGAGCATATCGTCGTCGATGCGTAGTTGGTCGATTGCATATTGTATGTCGCGCACTGCACCGAGGCGCGTATCGTTGGTCGATGTGCCGTCGTCAACCACGGTTATCCTCTGCGGCTTCGCCTGTGCCCACGACTCAAAATGGGTTGCGAACCGATGGTTGGATATCACCACATATTCGTCGATACGACCGGTGGTGTCGATATCATCGACGAGCCAGTCGATAATGGTCTTGCCGCAGACTTCGAGTAGCGGCTTGGGGAAGTTTTGTGTGAGCGGATAGAGGCGTGTGGCATATCCCGCTGCAAGTATCAGGCATTTCATAATCCCGGGGATCGGTCATTAGCGTTCAGATGATTAGTCCGTCGGCTGATTTACAAATTTTCACCATATATTTGCCTTCAAGTTGAGGGAACGCCTTGAGGTATTCGGTTGTCACCTTCTCGACGATGCTCTCTTCGAAAGCCGGGTCGATGAGCGACATGCAGCATCCCTTGAATCCGGCACCGCTGAAGCGTCCGCCATAGATGCCGTCGGTGTGAGTCATGATGTCGTATAGGGTCTTCAGTTCGGGCGAGCCGGTCTCCCAGTTGTAGATGCTTGAGTGTCCGCTCTCGAAGCTGAGCCGTCCGTAAGTCTCGATGTCTCCACGGCGCCATGCCTCGGCTCCCTGTTCCACCCGCTCAAATTCCGTCATCCAGTGTTCGGCACGCCGGCGCCATGTTTCGGGCAGGCGGTCGCGATACTGCTCATACACCTCACGCGGGATGTCGCGCATGTTGGTTTCCTGGAACTTACCATATTCCATGCCTGCGTATGCAGCCAGCGCATATGCAGCACTGCGCAGTTCATCGACACGCATGTTGAACTTGCTGCCGGCCAGTGTGCGCTCCACTCCGCTGAAGAAGATGGCAATCTTGTAGGGTTTCATCTGTGGATGTGCAGGAATGAGTTCGTAGGTGTCGTCGCGCGTATCGAGATAGAGCAGGTGGTCTTTCTTCGAATACATCTCGCAGCTTTGGTCGAGCTTGCCGCTGCTCACACCGACATAGTCGTTCTCGGCACGCACCGACATCATGATGAGTTGCTGCGCTGCGGGCTTTATGTCGTTCACCTCGCACAGGGCTTTCAGATATACCAGCACCACGGCTGCCGACGACGAGAGTCCGCCTATAGGCAGACTGCCCTCAATCACTCCGCTCAGTCCGCGACGCAGCGGATATTGGGTTGCCAGCTGCAGGGTTGCGCCGCGCAGGTAGTCGGCCCAGTCGTCTTGTTTCTGGCGGGGAACCTCAGCTATGTGCCACTGGGCCCGTTTGTCGAACTGCAGCGAGCAGAGTTCCACCACACCGTTCTGCTTAGGACTGAAAGCGATATGTATGCCCTTGTCGATGGCCAGGCCCGTTATCTTGCCCAGGTTATGGTCGCTGTGCGCGCCTATTGGACAAATGCGGTAAGGACAGAATGCCAGCCCCTCGGGAGCCTTCTTGTAGATTTCTACAAATTTGTCTTGACACTTCATGATATATTCAATTTGTTAATTTAAGTTTCGAAAGCTCTGGGCTTATTAGGCTCTGAAGGGGAGTTAAAGGGAAGTTAAAGGGAAGTTAAAGAGAAGTTAAAGAGAAGTTAAAGAGAAGTTAAAGAGAAGTTAAAGGGGAGTTAAAGGGGAGTTAAAGGGGAGTTAAAGGGAAGTTAAAGGGAAGTTAAAGGGAAGTTAAAGGGAAGTTAAAGGGACGAATGTTTTGTAAACATCCCTATAAGTAACGTCCCTTCTGCTCTGGGCTTGCGAAAGCCCAGAGTTAATAAACAGCTTAGGGTTTCATGTTGATGTTACACTCGTCGAAAGCATTGTCTGCTACACGTTCAAGCATCTTTGGCGTGTTAATCTGTTTGAGATTGACGCAACCTCCAAAAGCATTATAGTCTATATGCTTGACACAGTCGGGCATGAATACTGTTGTGAGTTGTGTGCAATCATAAAAAGTGCTATGGCTGATGGTTTCAATATTACCATATATATACACTTCAGATAGACTGTGGCAGTATGCAAATGCATCCCTCCCGATAAATGTTGCATTCTCGGGAACGTAAACATATTTCAGGTTGTCGCAACCCAGGAACGCACCCTTCCCGATTCTTTTAATGCTTTGAGGCAACGAAAGTGCAGGCCTTGCCAGCCTATATGCAAATGCATAATCTCCTATTGCCTCTGCGGTTTCTGGTATTGTTGTCTGTCGGCATCCGACTATGAGTTCGTTTGTCCTGGTATTTAATACAGCATTGCATCCGTTTCGCGAATCGTATGTCTTGTTGTGGGGGCTTACATCGATTCTTGATACGTATTTACATCCGTAAAAAGCTCCAGGGCTGATTGTGCTTATATTCCGGGGTATGTATATACTGTTCAGGTTGTCCAAATAAAGGAAGGCTCCAAATCCTATTCCTTTGACCGAGCGTGGAATCCTGGTTGAGGCACATCCTGAAATAACCAATTTTGATTCTGTATTTATTATCGCGTTGCATTTGGATCGGGATTCGAATACAGGGTTCCTTTTGTCCACCTTAATCTCTGACAGGTTGTTGCAGCCGCCAAACGGATTGCCTGTAATTGTTACAATTTGTTCGGGGAGGTAGAATTTTGTCAGTTTCTCTTGCCCTGAAAAAGCATCGGCCTTAATGCTTTTCACACAATTTGGTATAGTTGTGGTGTAACAACCTGTGATAAGGCATTTATTCGCCATATCCACGATTGCGTTGCTACCATCGGGCGAAACATATTCGGTATTGTCGGGGTCTATCTCAATAAGTTCTAATGACGGGCAATATGATAGAGGATTGCCATATATCGTCCGGATGGATTGAGGTAAGGATATGGTCCTTAGATTTATGCAGCCGGTAAATGCGTTGTTGTTTATTGTTGTAATGCCATTGCTAATTGTCACATGGACAATATCAAAGCGATGTGCAAATGATTCACTGGCAATTTCTGTAACGTGATATGTGCGCCCGTTGTGATGGGCCTCATAAGGAATTGTAAGATTACCATAGTGGGGTGAAGACATCAGATTATAATCCTTGACAATCTTGGTCAGTTTTACTGATGTTGTGTCGTTATCTGATATGCAAAATTCGAACACTCCGTCATTGAAGCAGTTTTGGCTAAAGCCATGCTGTGAACAGAATGAAAATATAATAAAGAATAAATACTTCATAACAACATGCTAATAAATTACTCCTCTAACGTTAATTGTATCATATCTGGTTTCGGTAGGATTGACATTATTGACATAAACGTACTTACCATCTAATGATTTACCGATAGCACAATGATCATCAACACAAATTATTGATTTGTTAAGTTTTCCGTTATTGTTGAGTTCTCTAATTTTACTAATAACTTGTGATACATCTTCTATGGTATCATTGTTTAAAATATATTTGTAACTAGTATAACCGTCAAATAAGCTAAATGCACGTCCTAATTGACAAGTCTCTGCGATGTTTAATCCGACTCCATCTTCTTTTATTCTTTCTGCCTCTGTCAAGATACTATCATAGTTCTGCCTCGTTAAACCATATAGTATTGTTACACACCATACAGCGCATTTGTTGGGATAACATTCACGCCTAAGATCTTCCTCCGTGAAGCTTGGCTCAATTTCGCCTCCATTGGATTCCGTTCTTTCGCTCATGAGCCTGGCTGCATTAGTCTCAAATTAGTAATTCGTGCTGAAATCGTTGTCAGCCGTGCAGGCACTAAAAAAGACAGGCCAGTGGCTATACTCACCGCAGAGATTGCGATGAGAGCATGTAAAAGGATTTTTTTGTCTCATAGTTTGTTATATTATTGAATTCGCTGCAAATATACGACAAATTGTTAAATCCTCCAAATAATCCGCAATGTATTAGTGCAAAACGCCATCCTGTTTGACTACCTCAGGGCAGATTGACTTGTAGCTGTCTGTGTGATATATCCGTGGTTCGTAAGTCCGTTTCCACCTGTCTCTTCCTGACTCCACGGAGCGAACAATTTTGCGAGTGCGCACTCGCAGGCCTTTGACTGCGCACTCTCGGGTCTTTGAGTGCGCACTCTCAGGGCCGTGACTGCGCACTCGTGAAACGGCATGGATATACTTTTTTTGTTTGTTACGGGGTCAATCTGTATGCAAAAAGCAAGTTTTGCGCCTATTCGTTTGCGTGTTAGGGCGGAATTTCCTAAATTTGCACACAAAACTCTGGGCTTTCGCAAGCCCAGAGCAGAAGGGAATGGAAGGGAATGGAAAGGAAAGGAAAGGAAAGGAA
>CALGGJ010000084.1 GCA_937915745.1 uncultured Prevotellaceae bacterium
ATGAAATCCAAAGTTTTCAAAGCGCGAAACAGTCTAATGACCGATTTGGGTTAAAACGATTGCGTGCTCTCAGCCTTGAGAGTGCGCAGTCGCAGCCCCGAGAGTGCGCAGTCGCGATGCCGCGAGTGCGCACTCATAATTTTATGTGTTCTTTGTCGGGTTGTTTCGTGTATGAGTCTATTTGCTTTCGTCTTCCACTTCACATCGGCGGAATCCCATTTTCTGTGCCTTGTCGGCATCGAGCAAGTAGTATGTGGCCGTGCCTTCGGTGCATATTTCGCCATGGCTGTCGGTCACGGTGCAGTTGATAAACAGCAGGTTGCGCACCTGACGGTCTATAGTGGCCCGGATGGTGAGTTGCGGTTCAGAAGTGGATACTGCCTTTCTGAATTTCACGTTCAGTCCCACGGTATATCCACTTGTTTGTCGTTTTCGTGTCACGACCCATCCGCAAGTTTCGTCGATGAGTGTGCTCAGTATTCCTCCGTGCATGGTGTTAATCCATCCTTGATAGTGCCGGCTTGGGTGCCAGGTGCATACTATGTCTTCGCCGTCTTCAAAAAACTCCATGTGAAGTCCGTGCGGATTATCGGGCGAACAGCCGAAGCAGTTGTAGTCGGGATGTCCGCGCCAAGGGTTGATTATTCTGTACATAGATGTTATGATATGTGGTGGTATGGTACCTCGTCTTACGATGCAAAGGTAGTGTTTTCATCGATAAGAGAAATGTGAAAACTGAAAAATGCGTGTCGCATTCGAGCCATATAGCATTCCGAACCTTGATTTTTCACTTTTCGCCATTGCTTTTAATCAAAAGTTTGTATCTTTGCACCGACAATAAATTATAAATCATTACTCAATCCCCAAATGAAAACAATTGAAAAAAAGTATCTGGTGCCGTTCATCTTGGTAAGCCTCCTCTTCCTGTTGTGGGGCATAGCCAACAACATGACCGACACATTGCTTGCAGCGTTTAAGCGCATCATGAGCATGACCGACTCTCAGACATCGCTCATCCAGTTTGCCTTCTATGGCTCTTATTTCTGTTTTGCATTGCCGGCAGCGCTGTTTATCCGCAGGTATTCGTATAAGTCAGGCATCATACTCGGCCTCATACTCTACGCCGCCGGTACGATGTTGTTCTTCCCTGCATCGCTGATGTCCAGTTATGTATTCTATCTTATTGCCATCTACGTGATGGCAGGCGGATGTTCTATACTCGAAACCACAGCCAACCCATATATCCTTGCTATGGGCGACCCACAGACAGCCACCCGTCGCCTAAACGTGGCCCAGTCGCTCAATCCTATAGGCAGCATCATTGGCATTCTGATGAGCAAATACCTCATACTGGGCAACCTCAACACGGCCAGTGCCAACGAGCGTGCACAGCTCTCGTCCGGGCAGTTGGAACAAATGCAACGGGGCGAGCTGTCGGCCGTCACCAGCACCTACATGATCGTAGGCTTTGTGCTCATAGCAATCTTGATTGGCATGTTGCTGGTGCGTATGCCAAAAGGCGGCGACTCGGCTCGGGGTTCGGTCGTCGATTCATTCCGTCGGCTGCTGCATAACAAGCCATACACATTCGGCGTAATAGCCATGTTCTTCTATGTAGGGGCACAGATAGGCGTGTGGTCGTTCACCATACGCATTGTCATGCAGGAACTGGGAATGCTCGAAGCTGAGGCCTCAAACATATATCTCTATTCCATCATCACATTCTGCCTTGCACGCTTCGTCTTCACCTGGCTCATGAAGTACTTCACGCCAAACATCCTCCTGGTGTGGGCCGCAGCCCTCGACATCGTGCTGTGTGCCATCGTAGTGTTCTGTGGCGGAACAGGATGGTTCCTGGTTGTCTCGCTCATAATGGTCAGCTTCTTCATGTCGTTGCAGTTCCCTACAATCTATGGCATAGCCCTTGAAGATGTAGGCAACGATGCCAAAATCGGAGCATCAGGCCTTATCATGGCCATACTCGGCGGCGCAGTCATCACACCGCTCCAAGGCATCGTAAGCGACCGCTACGGAATCAACATGGCATATATCGTGCCGATGCTCTGTTTCGTAGCAGTATGCGCATACAGCATATATGCACTCAAACTTAAAAAATAACGCAGATGAAAGTATTTGTAAGTGGTTGCTACGACCTTCTGCACAGCGGACACATAGAATTTTTCCGACAAGCCAGCCAGTATGGCGACTTGTATGTAGGCATAGGGTCAGACGCAACGATACTTGACTACAAACATCACAAGACATTATACCCCGAACGAGAGCGACTGTTTATGGTGAAGAGCATCCGCTATGTGACCGATGCCTTCATCAATGCCGGCTCGGGCATAATGGACTTTGTGCCAACGGTAGAAGCCCTGCATCCCGACCGCTTTGTGGTCAACAGCGACGGAGCAAGTGAAGAAAAACGCAGATATTGCGAACAACACGGCATAGAATATATAGTGCTCGACCGCACACCCGCCGACGGACTCACCCCGCGCAGCAGTACCGACATAAAACGTACGCTGGCCAGCAACAACATACCTACGCGCCTCGACCTTGCAGGCACGTGGATAGACCAACCCTACGTCAGTACATACGCTCCGGGATGGGCCATCACCATATCGCTCGTGGCCGACTTCGAAGTGCGCGAACGATGCGGACTGTCCACCTCCACACGCAATCAGATACGCAGGCTTTGGCCGGTACGACTGCCCGACATGGACCCCGAAATGCTGGCAAAACTCGTATTCTGTTTCGAAAACGAACCAGAGCGGGCCGATGGCATCATCAGCGGAGCACAAGACGCGATAGGAATATGTGTGCCAGGTCTGTGCCGACACTACTACAATGCACACTACTGGCCCGAGAAAATTGAACAATGCACCGACGGACGCATACTCGTATGGCTCGAAAACCACCTGTGCCTCGTGCCAATATTCCCACGACGGCCAGGCTGTTCGGTAGTCGAAGGCAGGCAACTCAACACAAACAATGTGAAACAACTCACAACAGCTGCCGACGACTGCTGGAATGCTATCATGCAATGCGATATTCAACAATTCGCCAACGCATACGCAGCATCGTTCAACGCTCAAATCACACTGTTCCCGGCGATGATACAACCAGGTGTCCAACACTATATTGACCATTACTCAGCCATGCCCGACGTCCTGGCATGGAAAATGCCGGGAGCCGGCGGCGGCGGATATCTGGCACTCGTGGTCAGCGACTCTGCCACATTCCGCAAAACCCATTCCGAAGCAATACCACTAACCATCAGACGCAAATGATATGACCGAAGGCTATCCACAACACCAGTACGATTTCCCTACAAAACGATACGTACAAGTGCTCGACCTGCGCGAGGCGACACCGGCAATGATCGCCGAATACCGCAAGTGGCACTCCCAACCCTACCATTGGAGCGAGATATGCACCGGCATTCGCCAAGTAGGCATACTTGAAATGGAAATATACATCAGCGACAACCACCTGGTCATGATAGTCGAGACACCAGCCGACTTCGACTGGACACAGGCCATGCACCGACTTGCCACCCTGCCACGACAATCCGAATGGGAGGCATTTGTGTCCCGATTGCAAGGCTGCAGCCCGGATGCCCGAAGCGACGAGAAGTGGAAAATGACCGAGCGCATGTTCCAGCTCTACGAATGAGGACAACGCACACCCTGACAGATGTAAGACAAACAGAATAAATAAATCTTCATTACAACATAATGAAAAGTCTATACGTCACAATACTGCTCACGTTCATAGCATGGCACAGTGCATGTGCGCAAGCCAAAAACGACACTCCACAGCCGTGCGGTCCATTGCCTTCTGCCAACCAACTTCGGTGGCAGGAGATGGAGATGTATGCTTTCATACACTATTCACTCAATACATACACAGGCCAGGAGTGGGGATATGGCAATGAGAAACTCGAACTGTTCAACCCCTCCGACCTCGATTGCCGCCAGTGGGCAAGAGTCTGTAAGCAGGCAGGGATGCGTGGAATCATCTTCACAGCCAAACACCATTGCGGCTTTTGCATGTGGCCGTCGGCCTATACCGATTACTCAGTAAAAAACACACCATGGAAGAACGGACAAGGCGATGTGGTGCGCGAGCTGGCCGATGCCTGTCGCAAGGAGGGCCTTAAGTTTGCTGTATATCTGTCGCCTTGGGACCGCAACCATCCGCAATATGGCAAACCGGAATACATCACATACTTCCGCAACCAGTTGCGCGAACTGCTCACACTCTATGGCGATATATTCGAGGTGTGGTTCGATGGTGCCAATGGTGGCGACGGGTGGTATGGTGGAGCCAACGAGACTCGACGCATCGATGCCAAGACTTACTATCAGTGGACCGAGACATTCAATATGATACGAAAACTTCAGCCCCATTGCGTAATATGGAACGACGGTGGCGACCGCGGCGACTTGCGCTGGGTAGGCAACGAAGCAGGTAGTGTGGGCGAGACCAACTGGAGCCTGCTCAACCGACAGGGTAGTGTGTCGGGCAGTATGCTGCGCAACGGACTGGAAGACGGCGACTCGTGGGTGGCTGCCGAAACAAACACCAGCATACGGCCTGGATGGTTCTATCACGAAACCGAAAACGAGAACGTAAAGAGTCTGTCACATCTCATGGATATATATTACAAATCAGTCGGACGCAATTCCACACTCTTACTCAATTTCCCGGTAGCACCCAACGGACGGATACACCCTATCGACAGCCTCCGTGGCATTGCTTTCAGCAGAATGATTAGTGAAGTTTTCAGTACCGATTTGGCTCGTAAGGCTAAGGCAACAACCTCAAATGTGCGTGGTGGCAGCAACCGCTATGCAGCGAGACACGTAATCGACGGCAAGACCGATACATATTGGGCCACCGACGATGGGGTGACCCATGCAACGCTGATGCTTACGTTTCCCAAACCCACCACATTCAATCGTTTCCTCGCCGAAGAATATATACCGTCAGGTCAACGTGTGAAACGATTTGCTCTCGACGTTTTGGTCAACGGACAATGGATGCCATTGACCGACAACCTGTCGGAAGTGGGCGACGGACTTACAACCATAGGCCATCGGCGCATCGTCTGTCTCCCTACTGTAACGACAACACAATTGCGGTTCACCATACTCGATGCCAAGGCAAGCCCGCTGATATCGAGGATAGGTGTATTTATGGCACCCGACATAACACCCGACACCCCCGACTCGGGCGAGAAACGCTCAGCCGGATACTACATATTCTTTGGTGCCAACAGACTGATGTTCATAACCCTGCCCCGCCAGCAAACCGTAACCGCTGTGCGCTACCTGCCTCCTCAAAAGTCGTCGGACGGCATCGTGACACATTATCGGATATCGGCCTCCACCGACTGGACCAACTGGCATGTGCTTGGCGAAGGCGAATTTGCAAACATAGTGAACAACCCCATCTGGCAAACTGTGAATTGTCAACAAACCAAGGCCAGCGTTATACGTTTCGAGGCACTCGGAATGGCGTCGGGCGAGCGCATGGGGTATGGTGATATCGAGGTGGTGAGTGAATGTGAAAGTAAGTAGATTGGTATATGAAGGCTGATTATCATGATTAGCACTGTATTTACATGAAAAAGACACAGCAACAATGCATTAATTCATAAAATAATTGTGGTTGTCAGAAATCTTCCGTATATTTGTCATGCGTAATTATATTTAAATCAAATCCTATAGTATTATGAATAAATTATTTAACCTTAAATTATGGTGGAGAACATTTCGACACATGATACCACAGGTGTACCTGTTGGTGTGGTTGCCTGTTGCGTTTGTTGCTATGCCCTTACATGCGTCGATTCCCGAATCGGGATATTATTATCTCTACTGTGAACAAAGCGGAGGGTTTCTCTCGCGTGGTGGTTCCAATGGCGTTATGCCTGTAATAGATGAATTGGGAGTACCGTTCACACTGACGACTCCAGAAAATGGAGCACGCCGATTTCTTTTTCTCGACAACTCGCTCTATCTTTATGAGACAGAAAGCGGACTGGCTACCGATGGGTCCGCCTATCGTAATCTGAGTATCACAGAAGTGTCTGAGGGTCAGTTTACTCTAAAAAGCTACTATAAACGGGTTTATCCTGCCGTTGATGCTTGGTTAGGAATCGACAATGGTGTAGTAGTGCTTACCACAGATGAACAGAATGCAGCTATCTGGTGCCTCAAGTCGGCTGATGAACAGAAAGACATAGTGGCCCGGAAGGCAGAACAGCGCATCCGTAATATAGCAGCCAAGGGCGGACTTGAGGTACAGACACAAGCCGACCTCGAAAGCATACTACAAGGTTATGAGTCCATTGACGCAACGAATCAAGTGACCAATGCAGCACTTACGGCCAACAGCAACGGATGGACGCTCAACCTGAAGGGAGCTACCAGTGCCCTCAACTGGGGAAAATACACCATCGCATCGAACAACTACGGAGCCATGACCCTTACTCAGACTGTTACCGGGCTGAAGCGTGGGTTCTATCGTGTGACCTTGCAGGCTTTCTATCGAGGCTGTAAGGTGGCGCCCAGCATGACCGCTGGTAACTTGGGGTTTACCATGACCAATGCCATTCTACAGGCCGGCGACAACTATGTTCCTATAGTTGACTGGTACACCATACGCGACTCGGATACCAAACCCGACTCGCGAGGCGACATATCCGACTTCAGTCTGTCAAAATATACCAATACGCTTTATACGTACGTGGGTTGGGATGGAAAACTGACTCTGACAATCGACAACCCGTCGTACTTCAGCTCATCGGGGGCATGGTTCAATTTCAACAACCTTACGCTTACTTACTATGACGACGGTCATAGTGACGATGACCTGAAGACCGAACCGGCGCTTGAGGCCATAGATCAATACATGGCATACAACAAGACTGCCGACACTGACTATGATGCAGCACTTACAATACTGCGGCAGACGGTACTTGCGGCAACTGCTAATGAGCAGATAGAACAGGCAATTGCTACACTGCCCGAACTGTATCGTGGCTATATCAGTCGCCTGGCTCCTACCGATAAGGCAATCGACATTACCGACATCATCCATAATTCCGATTTTGCACAATATGAAGAGGGATGGAATATCAGCATAACCAACCCGGCAGGCTACAACAAGACGTATAAGTTCTACACTGCAGGTACGCCACATGTGTTTGAGGCATACGCAGGATACTCCAACTTTGAACTTAGCGGCTTCGATGTCAATCAGACTATAACCCTGCCGGCAGGCATGTATAGAATCAATGTGCAGTCGTTCTACCGCTACGGACTTTCCTACAATACCGACCTCACCGAATTGGGTCATGGTATCTCACGCAGTTATCTCTATGCGGGTTCCGACCGACAGCCTGTCAAGCGACTGGGCGACATTGTTGCCGACACATACGCCAACGACCTGCAGACGGCATCGGCTGAACTGGGGCAAGGACTATATCCCAACTCTCTGGTGTTCACTCTCGATGCCGAGGAGACTGTCGCCATCGGTGTATGTGGTACGTATGAGGAGAAGACTTCGTGGTCGGCCATAGGACCTTTCACACTCGAAAAGGTGAGTCAGTCGGTGCTCGATGCAGAAGAGTCGCAACTGTTTGATGGACTGAAACGGCAGTATGCTGACTATCTTGATGCGCTGGCTGCCATCGCTTCACCATCCGACAGCTACTCAGAGTTCGCCAAACAGGTAGCTGCTGCCAAGACAACACTCTCGGGTGCCGATGAAGAGGCTGCCATGCAGGCTATTTGTGCCGAGGTGCGAGGGGCTCTCATTGATTTCATCGCGACACACAACCAAGCTGGAGAACGCTATGATATTACACCACTCATTGACAACCCAGACTTTGCCGACGGCATCAGCGGATGGGTTGTAAATGGTATGCAGGCTGTGTCTGGTGGCATTGTTGAGGCTTTCAACAAACAGAATGCATCGATAAGCCAAACCCTGCAGGGAATGCCGGCAGGCGTATATGAACTCAAGGTGCAGGCATTCCACCGCACCGCAGGCTATCTGAGTACCATACATCCGTACGAGGCTGGAACGGAGGTAGTGACAGCAAGCCTTGTCGGCAACTCCGGTACTAACCAACCGCTGCTCAGCATACATGATGCACGCAGATATACACCGGCATTGAGTAGCGGTAGTGTTGAAGGAGCATATAACCAGTCAATACCAAACACGGCACAGGCCGCATCGGCTGCATTTGCCGACGGACTATATTGGAACTCACTATTCATAGACCAGGTTCAGCCAGGTGAACTTAATATTGGGGTGGCTTTGACCAATGGACAGGCAAGCAACTGGGTGGCTCTCGATAACTTCCGACTCTATTATGGTGCCGCCACCGAAGAGGTCAATGTAAACACAGCAACCGACGGTCTCACATTGCCTGCCGATGCAGTTAAGGCCAATCTGAATACAGACCTTGTCTTGCAGGCTGGCAGGCTCAATGCGGTGTGTCTGCCTTCCAACATGCCTGCAAGCACATTTGATAATGTTTATGTATTGGCAGAAGTGAAGAGTGATGGCACCAATGCAACTGCCACAATGGTGCCGGTACCCGATAATGCAACCCTACAAGCCGGACATGTATATTTTGTGCAGCCAAACAGCGATTGCAGTAACTTCTCCCTTTCTGATATATATGTCAGCGTGGCAAAACCCGACTGTATTCCTGTGTTGTGGGAGGGTGGAGCAACCACTGGCGATTACTCACCACACTCATGGAAAGGAGCATATACCATCTCGACCGGTGGCGAGCTGACACTCATTACTTCCGACGAACCGACGCCGGCATTTACAGGAGTGGTATATGTGGCAGATGATGTAACGGCGGCAGACAATATCTCAATACAATTTGCCGACTGGAACAACTTGGATGTGACCGTAAATCTCGAAAACCAACCAACCCGCAGTTACCTCAGTCAGACCACATACACTGGTAGTGCCGATGCAAGTACTATCGGCCAATATGCAATAAGCAATCCTCCGGCACGTCTCGACCATCCACACACTGTTCTGTTGCCGTTGCCCGAACAAGGTGAGGGTTTGACGTTGGAGTATAAACTCATTGCTGCACAGGAAGGTACACCAACGGAAGAAACAATCCATACGGTAGGTTTAGATGGTAAGCAACCTTTATATGAACTGGCAAACCTGATACCGGCAGCTACATACAGCTATGAAGTAAAGAAGAATGGCACCGTTGTGTCGGCTGGTAATATACACACCACAGGTCATCTGCGTATGATAAAGGCCGTGACAGGCAACAACATACGAGATTTGGGTGGATGGGCTTATACCGACGAAAGCGACGGACCACGTGTGAAATACGGAAAGTTATATCGAGGTGGTGAGATGAATGGTGACCACCAAATTGATGAATACGACCGCGAACTGTTGCGCGCTTTGGGCGTGAAGGCCGAACTCGATATCCGCGAAGACGTTGATATAACCAACTACACCATAACAGAGTCTGCACTGGGAAGCGACATTGATTACATCTACATGAACCAGCATGGACACAGTTCTACCACTGTGGCAACCGATTCTATCACTCTCGGTAAAGCCTTCCTGTATATGCTTAACAACCTGAGACGTGGATATCCGGTGTACTTCCATTGCTACTGGGGAGCCGACCGTACAGCCATGTATGCCATGCTGTACCTGGGAGTGCTTGGTGTCAGTGTAGGTGATATATACAAGGACTACGAACTCACCACTTTCTCAAATGCCGGTTCACGTGTAAAGACAAGTCTTGACAGTAAAATTGAATACATACAATCGTTGCCTGGGACTACTTTCAAAGAGCAGTGCTACTACTATTGGACAAGAGTGGTGGGCATCTCTACACAAGATGTAGATGAGTACATCCGCATTATGACCGACCCCGCATACGAACCAATCACGACAAGCATACCGGTGGCAGGATATTATTACCTGTATGATTCGGCCGCTGGTCAGTTCTTGGGACGTGGCGGAACTGACGGCACCAAGCCGGTTTTGGACCAGCTGGGAACGGCAGTGCTGGTAAATACACCCGAGCAGGGAACTCGCACCATCATGTTCCTCGACAACCGTAGATACCTCGGTCTTAATGGAGAAAACATAGGAACCGAGAACCATGAAGGCTATGGATGGAATGTGACAGAACTGGCTGATGGGCAGTTTACGATAGCTGTTGCTGATATAGATGATGGTTCTGACACTAAGTCATACCTTGTCAATGCAGGAGGGCAGCTCGGCCTGCAAACAGCCGAGCCTGCACAGACATGGTTGTTCGTAACACCCGAACGCCACAACTCATTGGTGGCCTCTGCCCGTGACCAGCGTATAAAGACACTGGCAGCAAATGCTGGCATTGATGTTGAGACCGAAAGCGAGCTGGCAGGATTGCTTGCTACATATAGAGGCATTGACAAGACTTCAGCTATTGAAAATGCTGCACTCACGGCCAACAGCAACGGATGGACACTCAACCTGAATGGTGCTACCAGTGCCGTCAATTGGGGCAAATACACCATGGCATCTAACAACTATGGAGCTATGACGCTTGCTCAAACCATTACTGGACTGCCATCGGGACTCTACCGGGTGACAATGCAGGGATTCCAACGTATGTGCAGCAATACGCTGAGCATGCAATATGGTAACAAGGGAATTTCCATGGCTAATGCAACACTGACGGCGAACGACAATTTTACACCATTGCTCGATTGGTATTCAATACGTGATTCGGAGACCCTGCCAAACTCACGAGGCGATATATCCGACTTCACACAGCAGAAATATACGAACTCTCTTTATACCTATGTCGGTGATGATGGTGTGCTTTATCTTGAGTTCTGCAACCCATCTTACCTGGGTTCGTCGGCTTCGTGGACGAACTTCAACGGAGTGACACTGACCTATTACGATAACCAGACTCCGCTGCAACCTGGAGACGACCTCACGGCTGCCATAACCAATGCTGCCTGCGCCGGACTGGATGGATGGCATATCACCAGTGGAGCCAATGGTGCACTGCAAGTCGATACATGGTCGTCAAGCGGTTCGAAAGACGGGACAGGCATGTCAACTCCATTCATCGAATATTGGATTTCGTCATCTTCAGGAACTCTGGCCGACGCTTCTGTTTACCACGACCCCGTTGCTCATTTGCAACCAGGTACTTATCGTCTGACGGCATTGGTACGTCTGTGTAGCGAAAGTGGTGCTTCAACCATTTCGGCGGCGTCGATGTATGCAAACAATAGCACACTCGACCTGACACAGGGTACACCATACACCTACAGCGGTCGCAAGGGTATATATGGCACATACGAGCTGGACTTCGTAGTGGGCGACGACGGAATGCTCAATTTCGGATTCACTGTCAAGAATGCAACATTCAACTGGCTGGCATTCAAAAATGTTAAACTTACATACATCGCACCACCTTCTCCTGCGGTGAGCATAGACAGACCGGACTATGTAGGCAAAGGCACCACAGGTGTTGTATATAACATCGCAGGGCAACGGCTCAGTGGTCTGCAGAAGGGGGTTAATATTGTTGATGGAAACAAGGTACTGATCAGATAACATGATAAGGGTGTATGTGACCTGCCATGGTTGCATACATCCTTAACCCTAATGACCGGCTTGGTTTTAAGCCCGTCAGTGTTCCATATAATAAGAAGGTATTCTACTTATTAAAGAAATGTTATATCTAAAATGTTATATCTATGAGTCTGCTTCGATTAGTAACACATCGTTTCATGTCGTTTATTGTACTTGCTCCCGTGTGTACAATAATGTTTGCACAAACCTACCAGGTGCCAGTTCTTGAAACCGATGAGCCAATGGCTACAGGTCCATTCAGTCCTACATGGGAATCATTACGCACATACAAAGTACCCGACTGGTTTCGCGATGCCAAGTTCGGCATTTGGGCACACTGGGGACCACAGTGCGTTGAAGGGTCGGGCGACTGGATGGCCCGCGAACTCTATATGGAGGGCAACGGTAAATACAATTATCATGTGGAACATTACGGGCACCCGTCAGTGTTCGGTTTCAAGGATATCCTGCCGCTGTTTAAGGCCGAACACTGGACCCCCGACGAGCTTGTCCGATTCTATAAGGAGGAGGTTGGAGCTCAATACTTCTTTGTGCTTGGCAATCATCACGACAACTTCGACCTTTGGGATTCAAAATATCAGGAATGGAACTCAATGGCCATAGGTCCGCATCGCGACATATTGGGCGAGTGGTCGGCTGCAGCCAAGAAGGCCGGGCTGCCGTTCGGTGTGTCGTTCCATGCCGACCATGCCTGGATATGGTACGAGCCGAGCAGGCGTTTCGACTTGCACGGCCCTTTGCGTGGAGTGAAATACGACGGATGGCTCACCAAGGAAGACGGCTACAAGCTGAATGCCGATGGAAGCGTGAAGTGGTGGCGCGGACTGGATCCGCAGAAACTGTATGCTCAAGACCACGACTTTTCATCCGACACATGGAACAACAGCGCAATTCACTCACAGTGGGGATGGGGTAATGGGGCTTGTCTGCCGACTCAGGAATATGTCACCAACTTCTATAACCGTACGCTCGATGCCATCAACCGCTATAATCCAGACCTCATCTACTTTGATGTGACCGTATTGCCGTTCTATCCGTTGAGCGATGCTGGCATGAAGATAACAGCCCACATGTATAATCACAGTGCGGCACTTCATGGCGGATTGAACCAGGCAGTTGTGTTTGGCAAGATTCTCGATGAAGAGCAGAAACAAGCTCTGGTTTGGGATGTTGAGCGTGGTGCACCCAACAAAATCATGGAACAGCCTTGGCAATGCTGCAACTGCTTGGGCGATTGGCATTACAACACCTCGGTCTATCAGCGTGGCAGCTATAAGAGCGCACCTACTGTAGCCAAGCTGCTTGTTGATATAGTATCGAAAAACGGCAACATGTTGCTCAATGTGCCGCTACGTGCCGATGGTACCCCCGACGAGAAGGAACTCGCCATATTGCACGAGTTTGGTGCATGGATGAAGATAAACAGCGAAAGCATTGTCAAGACACGGCCTTGGGCAATATTTGGCGAGGGGCCTATTGCTGATGCTGACATCAAGATAAACGCCCAGGGATTCAACGACGGACAATACACACGTGCGGGGTCGGACGAAATCCGGTTCACTCAAACCGACCGCTATCTATATGTCAGTGCGCTTGCTTGGCCCGACGACCATACCATACGTATTCGTTCATTGGCCGAGGGCTCTAAACTCTTCAGTGGGAAAATAGGCAGGGTAGAGTTGTTGGGCCATGGCAGGGTTGACTTTACCCGCAATGCAGATGCGTTGGTTGTCACTTTGCCCGAAAAACCACTCAACAACATCATGCCGGTATTGAGGATTAGGAAGTGACTCTGGGGGGCTATAAATCCCTTGGATCGGGTTTATACGAGCCCAGAGAGAAAAAATGCGGCGGCCGCACGGGTCGTCGCATTTTTTTCGTTACGTTACATTGGGTAGGGTGTCCTGATTAGAACTCTTCCCATTCGATGTCTTCGCGTTCAGGTGCCAGCACGTCGCTGTTGTCGGCTGCTGTGGTTGATACTACGAGGCAGAGGGCGTTCATCACGGCCTGCTCATCGCGTGTCTGTGGCTGAATATATGTTTTCTTCATAATCGTCTTTTCTTCTATGAATAATTAATAATGAATAGCTGATTTGGTACGCTCCCATCCCGTGTCCCCTCCCCTTTGACAGGGGGAGGGAGAGGGATGAAGGGTTATAAATTACTTAACCAGCACTTTGACTTATCGTCTTAGTGCTTGTCGTTCGGCAGAACTCAAAGCGAGCTTTTGTTTTGCGCTCACTTAACCAGCACTTTTTTGCCGTTCACGATGTTGATACCCTTCTGCAGGCCGCTGAGTTGCTGACCGGCGAGGTTGAAGATTGCACCGTTCTGAGCTGCCTTGGCAACTTCGATATTCTTGATTGCGGTTGTGATGGCGCTGAAGCCGAGAGCTTTCACTTCTGCTACAGGAGTGGTGAGGTAAGCGTGACCTGCTGTTACGGTCTTAGCTTCGCCTTCAACTACGTAGAACTTCACTGCGTCTTCTTGGTTCTGGAGCACGTAGCTGCCTACAGGTGCGCTGAATTCAGTGTGGGCACCGGTGAGCAGACCTTCTGTGTAGGTCGCATCGGTGTAGGCTGCGCCAAGTCCGGCGAGTTTAGTGCTGATGCCTTCTTCTGCATATACTACGTAAGGAGTGTTGGCCTTGAGTGTAGCTGCCTCTTCCAGAACTACTTCGTTGTCGTCAACTTTGGCGGCTACATAGGCCTTTGCTCCGTCTGGCACTTCTGCATCGAACGGAACGATGGCTGTTGCGTATTGGTTGGCAGCTGTGATATCGAGTGCATATACGTTTTCTACTGCTTCAATCATTTTGAAGTCGTTGAATTTTGAGGTTGTGTAGAAACCTGTGTCGTTCGTACCGTTGGCACCGATGGTATTGCTTGCTTCGGTGTTGTAGAGTTTATATACACCTACTGTAGTTGTCGGTTGCAGCTGGATGGTGAGGGCTTTCGTTTCATCGGTAGTAGGACGTATCTGGCTTGTGCTACTTCCTAGTCCGGATGTTTTACCTGTAGAAGCATATATGGTGTTACCGTCGGCACGTGTGTAGCTGAATGTAAATCCATTCTCAACATCATCGACTGCAGTGAGTGTCACAGCCTGTGGATATACAGAGCCTGGCAGCTCGGTGTAGCCCATGCTTGTTGTATTGGCAGTGAGGTCAGCCGTGCTTGCCGACTTGAATGTGAGTGCATAGTCTTGCTTGCCGTATCCGTCGGATACATTGATGAATATATACTTCTTGGTCAGGTCGATAGGGTTAACCTCTGTAGCCTTGTATGTGGCAAGTGCAGTGCTGATGGCTGTGGTTGCAGCTTCGAGTTCTGCTATGCTTGCTTCTTCATTGTCATATACGGCTTGCGCATCGCTGATGGCCGTTTCGAAGACTTTGAAGTCGGCTTCTGCATGATAGAGCGGTGCATCGCCTGCAGCGTTTGAATTAGCATAGTCGCTGGCTGTAGCTATGGCAGCAGCAAGGGCTGATTTGGCAATGCCGGCGGCATCGATCTTCACGATGAACCATTCGCCATTGTTGGAAACTCCTTTGTCGCCGTAGCATGTAGAACCTGAATCTGTCTTGTCGGTACCTATCAAGCCGTAAGGACCCTGTATGGTGTAGGTCACTTCATCGTCGTAGATGGTTGGAGTGAGGGTCCATGCAGTAATCTTGTTGTTTGACAGACTCCAAGTATTATTTCCTGCCATACCGAGGGTTACCTCCTCGTTGCTGATGCTTGCGATGGTCCATCCTGTTCCGTTGGCAATGAACTGAATGGCATAAGAGTCTTCAGTGATTGTCACTCCGCTGCTGAAGTTGAGGTAGAATCCGGTGTTTTTGTTTACAAGTCCGTAGGCATCGCCTTTAGCCGGTGCGTTGATGGTTGTCTTGTATGTATCGACAGCGGCATTGAGGATTGCTGTTGCATCGTTAAGTTTGTCTGGATCGGTCTCGTTGGCAAGAGTTCCCTCGGCAGTAGTGATTGCATCGTCAAGAGCATCGGCCACGCTGAATGGATGTGCAAACAGTGCAGTGCCTACAGCTTTCTCGGTGCTGCTTACCAAATCTGATGCTGTATTGATGGCTTTATTGAGCTTTTCTTGAGCTTCGGCCAGCTTGGCTGCTGCCAGGTCTTCGTTAGAAATGGCGGTGAAGAGTATTTTCACCTGGTCGATGAACAGCATTGGGTTGGCTCCAGAATTGCTGCCGTTCGACTTGTAACCAACGCAAATCTTACCTACTGTGACATCGGTCAGAGTGAACGATTTACTCAGTGTTTGCCACGAGCCAGTGGTTGTAGGGGTGTCCATGGTTTGGGATGTACCCGAAGCAGGTATAAAACCGAAATAGCTGGTTGTGGCGTTTGTGCCCGATGCGCTATATACCGGTATTTCGATAGTGTAGTCGCCGGCAGACAGTGTCACTTCCTGATAGTAGTAACCGCCACTGCTCCATACGCCAAAGAAGCCAAGGCATTGGCCTGCATTTCCGGTTGGGCCAGCAGCGGGAGCTCCCACGTTGTTGCCCTTCATCTGAAACTCGGAACCATAGGCAAACACAGCACCACCCATGGCAGAATTAGGATAGCTGGTATTGCTGTTGTCACCCGAAACGACTACTTCAGTCCATCCGTCAACTGCTTGGAATCCGTAGTAGGTGGTTCCATTTTTGGCCATATCCTGGGTCACCTGCATAACCGCGTGGATTAACCGAAAATCTTGACCAGCCTAAAGATGAAGAATTTCTTGTCAATCACACCCCTTAACTGAGCTCTGAAGTCTTTGATTTTGGCATTAAGTGATTCTGCGGAAGCGTTAGTTGACCTGTTCACAAAATAGTTGAGTATTTCGTCTTCCCTGTCGTACATGGCGGCTGCTATGTCATTGAAAGCCTTGTTGTCGAAGTCACCCACCTTGGCATACCATTTCTGTATGCTCTTGCGTCCTGCTTCTTTGTCACACCTTTGGGCAAATATCATTCTCAGCGAATGTGTCAGGCTGTATGCCGTCTCTATGTCGGGATACAGCTCGAACAGGATTTCTGCACGTTCCCTCTGGCTCGGAGTCCACTTCTCCGGCGACACCATCAGCAGGTACTTGCTGCGCATGAGCAGTTCTGCCTTTGTCTCGTTGTTCTTCAGCCTCTCAGGATGGTATGCGGCATTGCTGCGGATGGGATTGCCTTCTGCGTCCACAAGAGGCTTTC
>CALGGJ010000085.1 GCA_937915745.1 uncultured Prevotellaceae bacterium
ATCTTTAGGCTGGTCAAGATTTTCGGTTAATCCACGCGGTTATGCAGGTGACCCGGTTTAGCCTCATCAAAAAGGGGGGCAAGTGTATCACTACACAACACCCCAACCCCAAAAAATATAGTTGGCTTTAGCAAAGCAGATATACTCGTCGGAGTTTCCGTCTTCAGCTGCGACTGCACACTCCGCGGTCTTCGGCTCTTGACTCCGCGGTCTTCGGCTCTTGACTCCGCGGTCTTCGGCCCTTAACTCCGCGGTCTTCGGACTCTAATTTCAGGGCAGGCCCGATGGCAGGGGAAGTATGGGTGGTGCTTTCTCACTTGTGGTTCGAAGTGTGCAAAATATTGACACATGAAGCATGTACTTTGGTTGGTTTTGTTTCTCTGGACGGTGCGAAGTGTGCTTTTTTTATGGTTTACTGCTTATTCTTCGGAATAAAATTGCTAATTTTGCAACGGAAATGTGTGGCATGGCTGTCACACACATCGGCTTGTATGGCCGTAGAAAGCGAAGAAAACAAAGGAAAAAAATCATCATAAGAAAAACAAAAGATTATGCTAAAAATCATTGTATTGGCAAAACAAGTACCCGACACTCATAATGTAGGTCCTGAAGCCATGACGCCCGAAGGCACCGTCAATCGTGCCGCCCTGCCGGCCGTGTTCAATCCTGAAGACTTGAACGCATTGGAGCAGGCTATCCGACTGAAAGAACAGCATCCTGGTTCGACCATCACTATGCTCACCATGGGTTTGCCGAAGGCTGCCGACGTGCTGCGCGAGGGTTTGTATCGTGGTGCCGACTGCGGCATCCTGCTCACCGACCGTGCGCTGGGCGGTGCCGACACTCTGGCTACCAGCTACTCGCTGGCTCAGGCCATAAAGAAGATAGGTGAATACGACATAATACTGTGTGGACGTCAGGCTATCGACGGCGATACGGCCCAGGTGGGTCCGCAGGTTGCCGAAAAGTTGGGTCTGACACAGATTACCTACACCGAGGAGATACTGGAGTGTGACAAGCATCACATCGTGGCACGACGCCATATCGATGGTGGTGTAGAGACTGTAGAGGCTCCGCTGCCAATCGTGGTGACGGTGAACGGCAGTGCTGCTCCGTGCCGCAGCCGTAACGTGAAACGTATCATGTCGAACAAGCGTGCCGAGTTTACTGTATGGGGTGCTGCCGATATCGATGCCGACCCGATGCAGATAGGTAAGGCCGGCAGTCCTACCAACGTGAAGGCAGTGAAGAGTATTGTGTTTAAGGCTAAGGAATCGAAGACCCTCAGCAGCAGCGACGAGGATATCGACAACCTGATGAAGGAACTGATTGGCAGCAACACTATAGGTTAGAAACAGAAAATAAAGATAACGAGATGAACAACGTATTTGTATATATAGAACTCGGCGAAGAAAACAAAGTAGCCGACGTGAGCCTCGAACTCCTCACCAAAGGCCGCAAGCTGGCTAACGAACTGGGTGTCCGGCTGGAATGTGTGTGTATAGGTGCCAACCTCTCGGGCATCGAATGCGAACTCTATCCTTATGGTGTTGACTGCGTACATACATTCGACGACCCCCGACTCTTCCCTTACACATCGCTGCCACACACATCGGCAGTGGTTAATCTCTTCAAGGAGGAGCAACCGCAGATTTGCCTGCTCGGTGCAACCGTCATAGGGCGCGACCTGGGACCGCGTGTTTCGTCGGCATTGCATTCAGGACTTACAGCCGACTGCACCCAACTGGAAATCGACGACTTCGACATGAAGGTGAAGGTGGGCGACGAGTTTGTGGATAAGCACTATGAGAAGCAGCTCATGCAGATTCGTCCTGCATTCGGCGGCTCAATCATTGCCACCATAGTAAACCCCGAACACCGTCCGCAGATGGCTACGGTGCGCGACGGAGTGATGAAGAAAGAAATACTCGACCCTCAATACAAGGGCACACTGGTGAAACACGACGTGAGCAAGTATGTACCCGAAACCGACTACATAGTACATGTGCTCGACCGCCATGTAGAAGCAGCCAGGCACAACCTGAAGGGTGCCAGCATCATCGTTGCCGGAGGCTACGGAGTGGGCAGCAAAGAGGGGTTCGACCTCATCTTCAAACTGGCAAAAGAGATACACGCCGAGGTAGGCGCCAGCCGTGCCGCAGTAGATGCCGGATGGATTGACCACGACCGACAGATAGGTCAGACAGGCGTGACCGTGCGGCCTAAAGTATATATAGCCTGCGGAATAAGCGGAGCCATACAGCACATTGCTGGTATGAAAGAGTCGGGCATCATTATATCTGTCAACAACGACCCTAACGCACCAATCACTCAGATTGCAGACTATAACATACAGGGCAACCTCGAAGACGTGCTGCCAAAACTCATCAAGTATTACAAGAAGAACAATAAGTAAATAACTGATATGAACTCATACACAGACAATCCACAGATAAAGTTCCACATGGAACACCCGCTGATGCAACGCATCGTGGAACTCAAAGAACGCGGCTTCGAGGATAAAGACCGGTACGACTATGCACCACAAGACTTTGACGACGCTATGGACAACTACGACAAGGTGCTTGAGGTGGTGGGCGACATCAATGCCAACATCATAGGTCCCAATGCCGAAGATGTGGATAGCGAAGGCCCACACTGTGCCAACGGGCGTGTGACCTATGCAGCCAAGACCTACGACAACCTCGACGCAACACGCAAGGCTGGCCTCAACGGAATGACCATGCCCCGCCGATATGAAGGACTCAACCTCCCCGTGACCGTATATACAGCCGCCAACGAGATAGTGAGTGCAGGCGATGCAGGATTCGAAAACATATGGTCGCTGCAAGACTGCATAGAGACCCTCTACTGCTTCGGCAATGAAGAACAACGAAGGAAATACATACCACGCGTGTGTGCCGGCGAGACAATGTCGATGGACCTCACCGAGCCCGATGCAGGGTCGGACCTCCAGTCGGTGATGCTACGTGCCACCTACGACGAGAAAGAAGACTGTTGGCGCCTGAACGGAGTGAAACGCTTCATCACCAACGGCGACAGCGACATACACCTCGTGCTCGCACGCAGCGAAGAAGGCACACGCGATGGCCGCGGACTTTCGATGTTCATCTACGACAAACGAAACGGCGGAGTGAATGTGCGACGCATAGAAAACAAACTCGGAATACACGGAAGTCCTACATGCGAACTCACCTACAAGAATGCAAAAGCCGAACTCTGCGGCGACCGCAAGCTCGGACTCATCAAATATGTCATGTCGCTCATGAACGGAGCACGACTCGGCATAGCTGCACAAAGTGTGGGCATACAGCAGGCGGCATGGGAAGAAGCACTGGCATACGCCAACGACCGCCGTCAGTTTGGCAAGGAAATCATAAACTTCCCTGCCGTATATGACATGATTGCAACCATACGTGCCAAACTCGATGCAGGCCGCAGCCTATTATACCAATGCTCGCGATACGTCGATATATACAAAGCACTCGAAGACATAGCACGTAGCCGTACACTCACACCCGAGGAACGACAGGAGATGAAACGCTACAGCCGGCTGGCCGACGCCTTCACCCCGCTGGCCAAGGGTATGAACAGCGAATTTGCCAACCAAAGCGCATACGATGCCATACAGGTGCACGGAGGTAGCGGATACATGCAGGAATACAAATGTCAGCGACTCTATCGCGATGCACGAATCACCAGCATCTACGAAGGTACAACACAGCTGCAGACCGTAGCAGCACTGCGATACATCACCAACGGAACATACACCGATGTTATCAAAGCCACTACCGAGGAACTGAAAGCCAACGCATGTGAACACTGCACGACAGTCATCGCTCGTATCGAGGCCATGACACAGAAGCTCGAAGAAGCAACAGCACATGCAAAGTCGTTTGAAAACCAAGACATCATCGACTTCTGCGGTCGCAAACTCTACGAGATGACTGCCTACACCATCATGGCACAACTCCTGCTGGCCGACACACAACGCAATGCCGACCTCTTCCATAAGAGCCTCACCGTGTTTATGAACCACGCAGAGAGCGAGGTTGCACGCCACTACAACTACGTGATGTGCATCACACCCGAAGTGCTTGAGGCCTACAAATAAACTGGAATTTGCCTCACACCGAGGTTATTAGTATCTAAACAAAAAAGCCCTGCTTCATGTCAGCGAAGCAGGGCTTTTTCAGAATGAATCAGAATATAATGGTGTCGAATCTGTTTATCCCAAATCGGTCATTAGACTGTTTCGCACTTTGAAAACTTTCGAATAAATTCAGACGTTTCCTCACCAAGGCAAAATGCAAGCACTTTGCTCTT
>CALGGJ010000086.1 GCA_937915745.1 uncultured Prevotellaceae bacterium
AGAGCCTAATATCAGATACACTCCTGCGCTTCGCTCCGTCGGTATGACAGGGCGGGAAGGTTGCTACAAAAACAGCATAGGTTGAAACATATATATGTACATGTGGAACTTGTACATGTATAATACATATAAGGTGTAATCAGAGTTTCACCTTCACGGCACGTCCGTTGTACGACACGGTCTTGGCAGCCGTCTGTCCTGGCAGTGTCACACGGAAGGTGCGTTGGGAGAGCATTCCGGCGAACCGTCCGTGGCAGACACCGATGGTGAGTGTGCGGCTGTGGTCATCCCAGTGCATCGGTATGGTGGTGTAGGCACCCTCTTCGTAGTTGTAGTTGTCGCCCTCGTCTTCATATAGTGTGAAGTCACCGTCGGCTCCAGGATAGACACGCAGTTCGAGGTTGTCCCATGCCTTTTCTTTGGCATACTGCACATCGGGACCTATAGGCATGATGCTGCCTGCACGCACGAAGAGCGGCACGTCGGCCAGACCGGTCTCCAGCGTCACGTCGCGCCCACCCTCGTAGGCGGTGCCGGTGGCGAAGTCATACCAGCGGGTGCCGGACGGCAGATATTTGGTTGTCTGTCGCTTCTCGGCGAAGTTGGCATTGGCGCTGCGGCCACGTTGCTCGCTGGTGTATTGTGCATTGACTATAGGTGCCACCAGCAGGTTGCGTCCAAACATATATTCGTTGTTGATGTCGAGGCATTTGGCATCGGCGGCGAAGTCCATCATCAGCGCACGCATGAACGTGCCGCGGTTTTTGGTCACATCCCATGCAGTGGAATAGATATAAGGCAACATACGGTAGCGCAGTCGTATGGTACTGGCGATGGCGTCATATACCGGTTGGCCGGCACTGCCGAAGTAGTATATCTCGCGATAGGTCTCGGTGCCGTGGCTGCGCATCATCGGACAGAAGGCACCAAACTGCAACCAGCGTACGTAGAGTTCCTGGAACAGCGGGTTGCGTGCTCCGGTCGATGCATCTCCGTTGTTGTATGCCGACGAGAAGAATCCGCCTATGTCGCTGTTGAACATAGGGTTGCCGGTGAGCGAGAAGTTCAGACCCATCGGTATCTGGTTGCGCAGGTTCTGCCATGTGGATTGCACGTCGCCCGTCCACACGTTGGATGCATAGCGTTGCTGTCCGGCAAAGCCCGAACGTGTGAGGATGAACACACGCTTGTCGGCCGATGCCTTGCGCTGATGCTCATATACACCCTGTGTACAAAGCAGTGGGAATGCGTTGCGCACACGACGGTAGGTCGATGTGGCGTTGATGCCCGACGATGCTACGTCGAGCGGTGTCGGCTCGTCGAGGTCGGCCTCCTTGAAGCTGTGGTGGTCGGGGTCGGTCGAGTCCATCCACCAGGTGTCGATGCCCAGGTTGAAGAGGCGTTGCAGGTTGTCCCAGTAGATGTCGCGTGCTTCGGCTACGTATGGCTTATACACACGCACACCGCTTGGATATTCCATGTTGGGCGGCCAGGCGCTGAGTCCGCTCTGCGGCCATGTCTCGTAGTCGTAGAGCAATCCCTTTGGCTCCAGCTGGCGGTATCCCTTGGTGTGCGGACCAAACGACTGCCAGATACTGATGCTCATGTGAGCATTCTGACGGTGTACATGGTCTATCATAGCCTTTGGATTAGAGAACTCGGGGTTGAGGAACTCCATGGCATTCCACAGGTAGTTGGTATCCCAGTACTGCCAGTCGAGGATGATGCCGTCGAGTGGCACACCCAGCTGACGGTACTTATCTACCACATCGGTCAGTTCGCGGCTGCTCTTATAGCGTTCGCGACTCTGCCAGTAGCCGTAGGCATAGAGCGGAATCATAGGCACGTCGCCCGTCAGTTCGCGTATCAGACCCACCACGCCGTCGGCCGTCATACCATAGACGAAGTAATAGTCGAGCAGCTCACCTACCTCGCTCGTCAGCGTCAACCCGCCGTCGTTAGGACGGTCGGTGAGCTGCGTGGGCGAGTAGTTATCCCAAAACACAGCATAGCCCTTCTCGCTGTGGAATATGTTTTGGTAGTCTTCGGTATTCTGCTGTATCATACGCCGGTTCTCGCCACGCTGACTCATCTTGCCGTTCTCGATGAGGCCGATGCCGTAGATGTGTTCGTCGGCATCGAAAGCAAATGTCTGAGTCACCTTGAAGCAGCCACGGTCCAGTCCGCTACTGATTGCTTCGAGCTGGTGGTTGCCTTCGGCCATGAGACGCCTGCCCTTGGGCGCGACGAACGTGATGTTGCCGCTCTGGGCATCTACCGACACGGTGAGGCCCTTGGTCGATACCTGCACTGCACCATCCACCTGCTTCACACCCAGGCTCTTGCCATCAATGCCCGGCAGGGCTGTCACAGCAAAGCTGGCGCGGGACGGTGCAGACGGCAGCTGCAGGGGATATTTCATCACCCTCACTATATTTGGCGTGTAAAACATAAGCTCCACCTGGTCGGCAGAGCCCGATGGCTTTATACGTACACCATATTTGGTGGTCTCCGAACTCTGGGCCTGAAGCATGAGGCTTGTCAAGACCATGAGCAGTAATGTAAGAATGGATTTTTTCATGATTGTTGTTGCTTTTATTTATGATGTAGGTTGTTTCTCCTTTCCATACCGATATACCTACCTCAGGTCGGCCGGTGTGGTTATCTTTATATTCTCGCGGTTACCCTCCACCAGCGTCACCTCCACCCCCATGGCCTCCACCACCGATGCGTCGTCGGTGAAGTCCTGCCGGTAGGTCTGCTCGTAGGCACGGCGCAAGAGGTCGGCAGCAAACACCTGGGGTGTCTGTACCAAACGGTAGTCGGCCCGTGGCACCGTCGTGCTGCTTCCGTCGGCCTCGATATGGCGCAGGGTCTCTACCACCGGTGTCACCGGCACGGCGGCACCATAACGCTCTGCGGCAGCGAAGCAACGTGATATTGTCTCTGTGCCGACGTATGGACGCACACCGTCGTGTACTGCCACCAACCGGCAGGCCGGCGATATGGCTGCCAGGCCATGCTGTACCGAGTGAAACCGCTCGGCACCCCCACACACCACGGTGTGACTGATGCCAAACCCATAGTCGTGGCACAAGGTGCGCCAATACTGCTGCTGGTCATGAGGCAGCACCACCACTATCTCCATCGATGCATCCCACTCATGAAACCGCTCTATCGTGTGCATCAATATCGGCTTGCCGTCGGTCACGAGAAACTGCTTCGGCACGTCGCCGCCCATGCGCAGTCCCTTGCCACCTGCAACTATTATTACTCCGTTCATCGTATTATTGCTCCGTTATTCGTTGGGCGTGAGGTTAGGTCTGTCTTGTCGTTTCAGTGTTTCACAGCGCAAAGATACGAAAACAAATCCATACATAAGGTCAGGAATTACAGAAAAATACAATAACATGTCAAGATTTACATGAATACAAGTTTTACATGTATATGTTTCACATACAGATACGCTCCTACGGTATTTCATACCTCCGTCGG
>CALGGJ010000087.1 GCA_937915745.1 uncultured Prevotellaceae bacterium
CTTCGGTACAAAGATAGGATTTCATTGTGTCTTTTGGGTACCTAACCTCGGTACAAAGATATGATTTCATTGTGTCATATATAATGACGGGGCTTCAAGTTGCTGTTTTTGGTTGTTTTGTTGTCTGGATTTCTGTTTTTCGAACGTTTTCTGTTGCTTACGTGTTTTCGGACACACAACAGAAAATGCTTTCTTTTTTCATGTAAATCGAAGTGATTTCTGACATTTTTATTAAAAAAACACTGTACACTTTAATTTTTTGTCAAATCCCTATTGCTGTTTCATATATTATTTCTACCTTTGCAGCCGAAAACAACACAGACACAAGATGCACGACTCTTGGTAACGTGTTTATCACGACATGATTAAAGGTAAAAATAAGTATTAATAACACAACCAAACAACGAATTATTATGGATTCGAAAAAAGTTCTTGAAACCCTGAAACAGCGTTTTCCGGGCGAGCCTGAATACCACCAGGCGGTTGAGGAAGTGCTCGGCACAATCGAAGAGGAGTATAACAAACACCCCGAGTTTGATAAAGTGAACCTTATAGAACGTCTTTGCATTCCAGACCGTGTATATCAGTTCCGTGTAAACTGGATGGACGATAAAGGCCAGATACAGACTAACATGGGATACCGTGTACAACACAACAATGCCATCGGCCCTTACAAGGGCGGCATCCGTTTCCACCAGAGCGTGAACCTCGGAATACTGAAATTCCTCGCATTCGAGCAGACATTCAAGAATTCACTCACCACACTGCCAATGGGTGGCGGCAAGGGAGGTTCCGACTTCTCTCCACGCGGCAAGAGTAATGCCGAGGTGATGCGTTTCTGCCAGGCATTCATGCTCGAGCTGGCACGTCACATAGGCCCCGATACCGATGTGCCGGCCGGAGATATCGGAGTGGGCGGACGCGAAGTCGGCTATATGTTTGGTATGTACAAGAAACTCACACGCGAGTTCAGCGGTACATTCACAGGCAAAGGACTGGAGTTCGGCGGCTCGCTCATACGACCAGAAGCCACAGGATACGGCAACGTATATTTCCTTATGGAGATGCTCAAAACCAAAGGCACCGACCTTAAAGGTAAGACCGTACTCATTTCTGGATCGGGCAACGTAGCACAATACACGGCCGAGAAAGTGCTGCAGCTCGGAGGCAAGGTACTCACCATGTCAGACTCCGACGGTTATATCTACGACGCAGACGGAATAGACCGTGACAAACTCGACTACATCATGGAACTGAAGCAAATCTATCGCGGACGCATCAAGGAATATGCCGAGAAATACGGTTGCAAATATGTACCCGGAGCACGTCCCTGGAGCGAGAAAGCAGACATCGCACTGCCGTCGGCCACACAAAACGAAATAAATGAAGAAGAAGCAAAGACTCTCGTGGCCAACGGAGTCATGGCAGTGAGCGAGGGTGCCAACATGCCATCAACACCGGGCGCCATACGTGTATTCCAGGAGGCAAGGATACTTTATGCACCAGGCAAGGCAGCAAACGCCGGAGGAGTATCGGTATCAGGACTGGAAATGAGTCAGAACTCAGAACGCCTGTCGTGGACTTCAGAAGAAGTTGACAGCCGCCTGCACTCAATCATGGAAAACATACACCAAAACTGCGTGAAGTACGGAACCGAAGCCGACGGATATGTAAACTATGTGAAAGGCGCCAACGTTGCCGGCTTCATGAAGGTGGCAAAAGCAATGATGGCGCAAGGCATCGTGTGAAAGCCAGCTCGGCGCAGCGTAGCGCAGCCAAGTGAATTCCTAATGATGGCGCAAGGCATCGTGTGAAAGCCAGCTCGACGCAGCGTAGCGCAGCCAAGTGAATTCCTGATGATGGCGCAAGGCATCGTGTGAATCCATAGCATATCAAGATACAAATAAACACGACAAACCGGAGGATGCAGCAAGTGATTGACGCATCCTCCACCTTTTTTTGCTATGAATTACGAACCAGAATACACATACAAAGCAATAAAACATCCGCAAATATACAAATATGGAACAAATCATTTGGCAGTTGACGCAAAAAGACATAAATTTGTGGTGCCGCAGCAGCAAACATTGTGACCACAGCGGCGCACAACAACTTTACAACCCAATACTAACAATATAAAAAAGCAACAACGTATGAAAAGACAACCCCTCTCAGTGATTCTTGCCTTGCTTGTATCAACGACAGCGGCAACAGCGGCATCACCTGTCACATTCGATGCCTACGAATGGAACTTCGGAGCAATAAGTGCAGCCGACGGTACAGTGTGCCACACATTCACACTCAAAAACCACTCGGAACAACCACTTCGTATTGCCAACGCACTACGGAGCTGCGATTGTATCAATGCAATCTATCCCGACACACCTATTGACCCTGGCCAGACAGCACACGTGTTGGTGAGTTTCTCGCCAAAGAATGCCAACGGAAAGACATATCGCAGCATCGAACTGCTATCATCCGATGGAACAACACTCGGAGCATTGACACTCTCTGCAGTAGTCAATCCCGCATTGCCCACACTGCCAGCCGACCATGATTACCCGTTCTGGGACACCAAGCTATCCAACGCTGAACGTGTTGAAAACCTCATCTCGCTACTCACACCCGAAGAAAAAGTCGGACTGATGATGAACAAATCAATATCGGTCGATCGACTCGGCATCCCATCATACAACTGGTGGAGCGAAGCGTGTCACGGTGTACGACAAGACGGCTACACCGTATATCCACAACCAATAGGTATGGCTGCCGCTTTCAATGCCAAACTTGTGTATGACGTGTTCTCGACCGTTTCAGACGAGGCCCGTGCCAACTGGAATCGCTCCAACCACGATGTGTTTAATGTAAAGATGGGTGCCACATACTACCCAGGCAATCCCGAACTCACATTCTGGTGCCCAAACGTAAACATATTCCGCGACCCACGTTGGGGGCGTGGACAAGAAACCTGTGGCGAAGACCCATATCTCAACGCTGTGTTAGGAGTGCAGACTGTGCTTGGAATGCAAGGCAACGACTCAAAATATTTCAAGACTCATGCCTGTGCAAAACACTATGCAGTGCATAGCGGCCCCGAGCCAATGCGCCACAGATTTAATGCTACGGTATCGATGCGTGACCTTTGGGAGACCTATCTGCCTGCATTCAAGGCACTTGTGAAGAAAGGAAACGTGCAGGAAGTGATGTGTGCATACAACCGCTACGAAGGTGTACCATGTTGCACCAGCGACCGCCTCTTGGTCGATATACTCCGGCGCAAGTGGGGATACAAGGCAATTGTACTCACCGACTGCGATGCCATCAACAACTTCTACAACCGCGGACAACATGAAACACATGCAGACCCACTGTCGGCATCGGTCGATGCTGTGTTGAACGGTACCGACCTGGAGTGTGGCAAGGTATTCATGATACTCACCGAAGCGCTACAGAAGGGACTGATACAAGAGAAAACCCTCGACGACCATCTGCGCAAGACACTGCTCGGACGGTTTGAACTGGGAATGTTCGACCCTAATGACATGAACCCATGGCACGCGTTCGGTCCCGAAATGATAAGCAGCGAGTCAAACCATCGGCTGGCCGTGAAAGCTGCACGCGAATCGATGGTGCTGCTCGAAAATCGTGGAGGAGTACTCCCGCTGTCGAAAAACCTGAAGAACATTGCAGTGGTGGGACCTAACGCCGATGATGTGTCGATGCTAAATGGTAACTATGGAGGCACACCTACACAAGCCCACCAGCACTCACTGCTCGAGGGCATACGTAATGCTGTGCCAAGGGCAAACGTCACATTCCACAGGGCATGTGAACTGTCTAACGAATACACGACAATAAACCATCTGCCCGAATTCAACGACGGAAAAGGGGTAGAAGTGGAGTTCTTCAACAACAGCAACCTCGAGGGCAATCCCGACAAGACAGCATTCTACAACGAACTCAACTTCTCTACATTCGGGGCATGGGGATTTGCCGAAGGAATCAACAACGATAACCTCTCGGTACGCGTGAAGGGTACATACAAGGCTACGTTCACTGGCGACATGCAGTATAACATATCTACCGACAACGGCTACAAACTCACTGTCAACAACGAGGTCGTTGAAGACGTGCAGGGCGGAAACGGAATGCCACGTATGGGTGGGTTCGGACGTGGAGCAGTTCAGTATAAGACGTTCCCGGTGGAGGCAGGTAAATCCTACAACGTCATGATAGAATACAAGCGTGGAACGGGCAATTTTGCCATGATGCGTGCCGAACTGTGCGAGCGTAAACTGGCAGAGTTTAACGACTTGGCCCGTGAACTCGCAAGTGCCGACGTCATAATAATGATTGGAGGAATCTCTGCCCGCATGGAGGGTGAAGGTGGCGACAAGGCTGATATCGAACTGCCGCAAGTGCAGCAACGCCTCATGCGTGCCATGCATTCCACCGGCAAACCCGTGGTAATGGTCAATTGCTCGGGTTCGGCTATTGCATTCGGAAGTGTGAGCGACCAATACGACGCACTCATACAGGCATGGTATCCGGGCGAAGGTGGAAGCGAAGCCCTGGCCGACGTACTGTTCGGCAACTACAACCCTGGAGGCAAACTGCCTGTTACGTTTTATAATGCGACCGCCGACCTGCCAGATTTCCTTGATTACAGTATGGACAACCGTACCTACCGCTATTTCCGAGGCACGGCTCAGTATCCGTTTGGCTACGGATTGTCTTACACTACGTTTACCATAGGTAAGGGAAAACTCTCGAAGAGTTGGATGAAAGCCGATGGCAAAGTGACACTCACCGTACCAGTGACCAACACGGGAGGGCGCGAGGGTACCGAGGTGGTGCAGGTGTATGTCAAGGCTCTCGACTATGCTGATGCACCAATCAAGTCGTTGCGAGGATTCCAAAAACTGGAACTTGCGGCGGGACAGACACAAAAGGCTACGATTGAACTCGATGGTGAGGCATTCGAGTACTACGACCCAAGCATTGATGAACTCTCTACACGCCGAGGACGTTATAAGATTTTATATGGTAATTCGTCGCTCGACAAAGACCTGCAAAGCATCGATTTTGTGGTGAAATAGGGATGTCTTGAATCTAAACTTATAACATTGCGTATGAGACTTATGCCAGATACTACCGTATAGCCCGGTGGTATCTGACAGTCTTTTTGTCTGTATTACGCCAACCTTTTGCACACCGAGGGTTTGTTTTGTGCTGCTATTTTTGAGAAAAATGTGCACAATCACAATAGATTTTGTGTATAAACACGTTTTTTTGCACGAATAGTTGGTTGTTTGCGCAATTGTGTGTAACTTTGCATCCGATTTCCGGCAAAGTTACGTCTCCGTGCGTTTCCCCAGGGCATCCGATTTACTCTCCAGAGTTGTTTGACAGTCTTGTAGGGCATAACACATAATACGAATATAAATACTGTAGGGGGGGTATAAAAACTTTCAACAGAAAAATAAATACCAAGTAAACTCTTGGTATATACGGAGCAGAATACAAACATATTTGAAACACAATCTAAATTATTTAAATACATGCAGATGAAGACATTATTTCTTTGTGCCACGATGGCACTATGTTCGCTGGCCTCGTATGCAGGCGACTATCTCACAAACACAAACCAGAGTATCCAATTCCTTCGTAATCCATCACGTAATGCGTCTATAGGTACTGACGGAGTTTATTATAATCCGGCAGGAGTCTCATTCCTCGACGATGGTTGGCACCTGCAGTTCAACTGGCAGTCGCCGCATCAGAAGCGTGACTCACGAGCAAACTACGGTATGCTTTTTGCCACCAACTATACCAATCCAGGCGATGCCGAGGCCGACGGCACCTTCAGCCGTAAGTTTAAGGGACGTGTCGATGTGCCTATCCAGCCATCCCTCTTCCTTGCCTACAACAAAGATGCATGGTCCTTCCAGTTTGGATTTGGCATCATCGGCGGTGGCGGCAAATGTGAGTTCGCTGGTGGTGTAGGCTCGTTCGAAGCTCTGGTGGGCAGTATGGCTCTCAATAGCCTCGGCAGTTCGTTTGGCGGATACAGCCTTAATTCTACACTGGTTGGCAAGTCATATTATTTCAGTGCAACGTTTACAGCGGCACGCAAGTTGACCGACAACCTTAGTGTGAGCGTAGGCGTACGTCCTATTTTAGCAGTGAACAACTACGACGGCAGCATCAGCGACATCAGGTTCCGTACCTCGGCTGGCACCGAGATTCCTGTTCCGCAGTCGTATTTGCTCGATTGCAAGCAGACAGGCATTGGTGTCGCTCCGGTATTCGGTGTCGATTATCGTGTGAATCAATACGTTAATCTTGCTGCCAAATACGAAATGCGCACCCGTATCACCCTAAAGTCAGACGCAAACAACAACGATGCGTTCAACGATATGGCTACCCGACAGGCGTCGTTCGCTCCATATCTCGATGGTATGAAGTCGCGTGCTGATATGCCGGGCATGTTGTCGGTGGGTGTGCAGGTATCACCTATCGAGGCACTGCGACTCAATGTCGGTTACCACCGCTTTTTCGATGTTGACACCAAACAATGGAGCAGTGATGTGCTCGACGACACCAACGAAATCACATGTGGTGTTGAGTACGATCTCACCGACCGTGTCGAAGTAAGTGCCGGATATCAGAACACTATGTACGACCAGTCGGAAGCCAACTATTCCGACCTTTCTTTCAACCTCAAAAGCTATTCATTCGGATTCGGTGTCGGCGTGCGCCTTAACGATAAGGTGAAACTTAATGCCGCCTATTTCCAGACAAACTACAAGGATCACACCAGCATAGTGGAAAACGTGAGCCGTACCACCTATCATCGCGAAAACCGTGTCATCGGTGTCGGTATCGATGTAGCTTTCTGATGCCGATGTAACATTTCGATGCCATCAGCGTCATCGTCACAAACGCATAAAGCAGCCGCTGCAACTATAGACGTCACAGTTGCAGCGGCTTTGTTTGTACTTCGCAGGTTTACACATAATTTGACCTGTATAAATCAAGATACGTTTGTAGTTTGGGATAACGAAAAACCGAAAGAAGACGAAAACATGTTTTCGGGTATTTTGCTGTTTAGGATGTATTCGGAATTAAAATAAATGTGTAACTGCTATTTTTAATTATATATTACAGCGTTTTTGCATTTTTTAGGAGAAAAACATTAGAGCATATCCAGTTACTCTGTTTTTTTTCGTACCTTTGTGCGGGAAAGAACAGACGCAATGCATAAACTAATCTTACTCGATGCCTACGCACTGATATTTCGTGCATACTATGCCATGATACGTAACCCGCGCATCACAAGCCGTGGTATGAACACATCTGCAGTGTTCGGATTTGTGAACACCCTCGACGAGGTGTTGCGCAAAGAAACCCCCGACTACGTAGGTGTGGCATTCGACCCCAAGGGCGGCACATTCCGCCACCGGCAATACCCCGCGTATAAAGCCCAGCGCGAAGAGACCCCCGAAGACATACGTGTCAGCGTTCCTTACATCAAACAGATACTGAGGGCATATCAAATCCCAGTGCTTGAGGTCGAGGGGTTTGAGGCCGACGACGTAATCGGCACCCTTGCCACCAAGGCATCGGCATATGGCGACATACTCACCCTGATGATGACCCCCGACAAGGACTACGGACAACTGGTGGGCGACAACGTGTTGATATTGCGTCCACGACATGGGTCGGGCGAGTTGGAACAGATGGGGGTGAAAGAGGTGTGCGAGAAATACGGCATCAACTCTCCTGCACAAGTCATAGACCTGTTAGGACTCATGGGCGATGCATCGGACAATGTGCCGGGATGCCCGGGCGTTGGCGAGAAAACCGCTGTGAAACTCATACAGGAGTATGGCGGCATAGACCAACTCATAGAACATAAGGGGGAACTTAAGGGTGCCTTGGCATGCAAAGTGGCCGAAGGCGAAGAGCAGATAAGACTGTCGAAGTGGCTGGTCACAATTAAGACCGACGTGCCTATAGAACTAGATCTCGACAGCTTGCGCCTCAAACCAATCGACCTCGACAGACTGCGACCGATATATGAAGAGCTGGAATTCAGGACCATGTTGAGACGATTGAACGACCCTTACTCCAGCGTTTTCGTTAAGCCTGATGACCAAAGGAGTCCGCTCACTTTAGCGTGGCGAGAAAACGAAGGCGGAGCCAACGAACCATCATCCAAACATGCCACGCCGGTGAAGCCAACGTATGGGCAGCTCGACCTCTTTGAACATAACCGATACGAGGGAGAGAAGATGTCGCTGCAGGCTGCGACGGCAGATTCTGCCAAGCCATCAGACGACATCTTTGCCATAGACTCGACCAATACGATAGCCAGCACTCCTCACCACTACCGACTACTTGATACCGACAGCAAAATACACGATTTCATCGAAGAAATCAACAATACAAGCATCATATGCTTTGACACCGAGACTACAAGCACCGAAGCCATGCAGGCCGACCTCGTGGGGATGAGTTTTGCAGTCACCCCCGGCGAGGCTGTATATATACCAGTGCCGGCCGACCGTAGCGAAGCCAAACGCATAATTGACATGGTGAGGCCGATATACGAGAACCCTGCGACGCTGAAGGTTGGACAAAACATGAAGTACGACATTATTGTGTTGGCGACCTATGGAGTGAAGGTTGCGGGCAAAATGTTCGACACCATGATAGCACATTACATACTACATCCCGAGATGCGTCATGGCATGGATTATCTGGCCGAGGTATATCTGGGCTATCAAACTATCCATATTGAAGAACTCATAGGGCCAAAAGGCAAAAACCAGCGCTCAATGCGCGACATTGCACCATCAGTGGTGTGCGACTATGCTGCCGAAGATGCCGACATAACCCTCAAACTGATGTCGAAGCTTGATGCCGAACTGAAGTCAGAGGGTATGACCACACTGTTTGAGACCGTCGAAATGCCGCTCGTGCCGGTATTGGCCCGGATGGAGATGAACGGAGTCCGCATAGACACACTGTCGTTGGCAGATACATCGAAGGAATTCACCCACCGCATGGGCGAGATTGAAAAGGAAATATATGAGCAGGCAGGACTGGAGTTTAATATATCGTCGCCACGACAAGTAGGCGAGGTGCTGTTCGACAGGCTCAAGATAATGTCGAAAGCCAAGAAGACAAAGAACGGCCAATATGCGACATCCGAGGAAGTGCTGCAAAGCCTCAAAGGCAAACACCCCGTAGCAGAACTGATACTCGATTATCGCGGCTACAAGAAACTGCTATCTACTTACATCTATTCGCTTCCTGCACTTGTCAATCCACGCACAGGACATATACACACCTCATTCAATCAGGCCGTGACCTCCACTGGCCGTCTCAGCTCGTCCAATCCCAACCTACAGAACATACCCATACGCGACGCAGGCGGTCGCGAAGTGCGCAAGGCATTTATCCCCGATGAAGGATGCCTCTTCTTCTCGGCCGACTATTCACAGATTGAACTGCGCATAATGGCACACCTCAGCGGCGACCATAACATGATAGAAGCATTCAACAGCAACCTTGACATACATGCTGCCACTGCTGCAAAGATATTCAAGAAACCTATAGAAGAAATAACAGCAGACGAAAGACGCAAAGCCAAGACCGCTAACTTCGGCATCATTTACGGCATCACCGCTTTCGGACTCGCCGAGCGCATGCAGGTGAGCCGCAGTGAGGCTAAAGAACTTATCGACGAATATTTTGCAACCTACCCTGATGTAAAGGCGTATATGGATAAGTCGGTAACGATGGCTCGCCAAAAGGGATACACAGAGACCTTGTTCGGACGCCGCTGCCACCTACCCGACCTGAATAGCCACAACGCTGTGGTGCGCGGATATGCCGAACGTAATGCCATCAATGCACCTATACAAGGCACGGCCGCCGATATCATCAAGGTAGCGATGGCACGCATACACGAGCGCATGGAAAGCGAGGGACTAAAGTCGAAGATGATATTGCAAGTCCACGACGAACTCAATTTCAGTGTCCTGCCCGACGAACGCGAACGGATGCAGCAACTCGTAATCGACGAGATGCAGGGCGCATACCGCATGAAGGTACCACTCATTGCCGACTGCGGATGGGGAACCAACTGGCTCGAGGCACACTGATGTTCACAAACCATAACAGATAATAACCGATTAAAACAAATAAAACCCTAATACTAATAATCAACCAATTAAGTTACATTATGAAAAAACTAATCACCCTCTCGCTTATGGCCATAGCCGCCATAGGTAGTGTGAACGCTCAAAGCGACAAATCGGGTTATCCAATAACCCCAGTGCCGTTTACTGCAGTCAAAGTTACCCCCAACACCTTCTGGGGACAACGTCTGCAAGCCAGTCGTGACGTCACTATTCCGCTGGCGTTCAGCAAGTGCGAATCCGAAAATCGCTATCTCAACTTTCAGCAGGCTGCCGAACACATCAAAGACCCTGACAAGACATTCAGGGTCACGATGGGATACTCGTTCGACGACACCGACCCCTACAAAACTCTCGAAGGTGCTGCATACCTCATGCAGACTCACCCTAATGCTAAAATCAACGGTACTAACATCGACAAGTACTGCGACAGCGTCATAGCCATCATTGCTGCAGCACAAGAACCCGATGGATACCTCTACACCGCTCGTACACAAAATCCGGAACGTCCGCACAACTGGGCCGGTACGAAGCGTTGGGAGCTGGTTGAAGACCTCTCACACGAGTTCTACAATCTCGGACACCTCTGCGAAGCTGCCGTGGCACACTACAATGCCACAGGAAAGCGGTCGCTCCTCAACATCGCCATCAAATATGCCGACTGTGTATGCAAGGAGGTAGGCAATAAGCCAGGGCAGGCAAAGGTGGTACCAGGACACCAAATTGCCGAAATGGGTCTTGCAAAGCTATACACAGCCACCGGCGATAGGAAATATCTGGAACAAGCCAAGTACTTCCTCGACCAGCGCGGACCGCGCGCCCCTTCATGGACTTTCTCAAGTGCCTGCCGGATTTCAGACGCCAGAAAAGCACGCGATATGATCTGGCGGAAATCCTGGCATGCCTGGTCATTGCGTACATTAGCGGATGCACATCCACACTTCAGGCTCAAGCGTGGTGTTTGGAGCACATGGTTTTACTGCAGTCAATCGGCCTCGAACTTGCCAATGGGATGGCATCGTATTTTACTTTTCAGCGTGTTCTTCGACTCCTGGACACCGAAATGCTCTTCTTGGAATTCACCAATTGGATCAATGAAACGATTTGCTGCTATGGGGTGCAGCTTGCTATTGATGGGAAAGGGCTGCGTGGTGGCACGGCTCGAATCCATGGGGGCCGCACACCCTATATGCTGAATATCATTGAAGTCAGCACCAAGATCATCATTGCCTCCATTCCCATCAATTCCAAGACGAATGAAATCACTGCCATTCCACAGGCACTGGAGATGATTTCTCTTGCCGCAAACACAGTAACCATTGATGCCATTGGCACTTACATGGATATCATTCAGGCCATTGACGGTAATGAAGGAAAATATGTGCTACAGGTCAAGAAGAACAATCCAGAAGCTTATGAGTCTCTGAAGAGGTATTTCGAGCAGCTGGACGAGAAACAGAAGCAAAAGGAACAGGAAGAAAAAGAAAAGCAGGAAGCGGAGAAAAAGCATCAGACGCCCAAAGCGTCAACGTTGGACGCAGACACGATCGAAGAACTGAACCACCTGGAATCAACCGGATGGGTATGCGAATGCAACAAGGAACGCATGGAATACCGCCGCGTTGACGTCATTCGTTCATTCGACTACAGTCACGGTGGTGGGAATGCCGGCGAAACGATACTGGGGTTTGACTCTGTTCTTGGTAAG
>CALGGJ010000088.1 GCA_937915745.1 uncultured Prevotellaceae bacterium
AACATGTAACTTATAAACATGTAACTTATAAACATGTAACTTATAAACATGTAACTTATAAACATGTAACTTATAAACATGTAACCTATACATACGAAACTTGTACTAATAATTGTCCTTGCGACATGCTCCGTTTTTCATGCCCCTACGTTTTTTTTCATCAGACCCACAATATTTCGCGCGCATATGCGTTAATATAATGTATAGAATGAAGAAATGGAATTAAACCGGCAAAAACATCATATCGTGTTGACAGTCCTGGGTGCAGTCCTGCTGCTGTCGCTGTGTGTGTCGTGCAGCAACGAGAATATCTACTTCAAGAAAGCAGAGCAATTCTATGCAACGGGCGAGTACTACCAGGCAGCCAACTACTATAAACGCTCGTATCAGCGCATTCCTGCCAAGGAACGTGACAAGCGTGCAGACCGTGCGTTGCGCATGGGCCTCTGTTATACGCATATAGCCAATCCGCAGAAGGCCATGCAGGCACTGCAGAATGCAGTGAGATATGGCTCAGCCGACTCGACCGCACTCCTGCTGCTCGGCAGGCAACAGCTGCGTCTGGCCAACTACAAGGGGGCACGCGAGACGTTCGAACGCTATCTGGCCCTCGACCCCGGCAGCGAGCTGGCACATGCAGGACTGCTGTCGTGCGAGCTGGCCCCGCAGTGGAAAGCCAGCCCCAACCTATATACGGTGAAGAAAGAAACTCTGTTCAGTTCGTCGCGCTCCGACTTCTCACCGATGTATGTAGGCACCGATGCCGACATGCTCATCGTCACATCGACTCGACGCGACGCCACCGGCGACGACCTGAGCGGCATCACGGGAGTAAAAGCAGCCGATATGTTCGTGTCGAGGAAAGACGAGTCGAAGAAGTGGAAACAGATGGAACCGCTCGAAGGCGAGGTGAACAGCGAATACGACGAAGGAGTGGGCTGCATGTCGCCCGACGGCAAAACCATGTATTTCACACGCTGCTCGTCCGACCCCTCGTATCCACGATATGCCGAGATATTCAAGTCAAACCGCTCGGACGCCACATGGTCCAAACCCGTGAAATGCGAGATAAGCAAAGACACACTGTCGTCGTTTGCTCATCCTGCCGTCAGCCCTGACGGTGAATGGCTCTATTTCGTGAGCGACATGCCAGGAGGCGAGGGCGGTATGGATATATGGCGCACCCGCATCACCACCAACGGATTTGGCGGAGCAGAGAACCTGGGACGACCAATCAACACGGCTGGCGACGAGATGTTCCCGTCGTTCCGACCAAACGGAGAACTCTATTTCTCGTCTGACGGGCATCCCGGCATGGGCGGACTCGACCTCTTCAAGGCCGAACCCGACAGCCTGCGCGGGTGGATAGTGACCAACCTGCAATACCCGATGAACAGTCAGGCCGATGATTTCGGCATGACATTCGAAGGCATATACAACCGAGGATTCTTCTCATCGTCGCGCGGCGACAACAACCGCGGATGGGAAAACATATACAGCTTTGAGTGTCCCGAGGTGTTGCAGACAGTCATAGGATGGGTATATGAGAAAGACGGATACGAACTGCCCGAAGCACTGGTATATATAGTGGGCGACGACGGAACCAACGAAAAACTCAGCGTGCGCAGCGACGGCTCCTTCCAGCAGATACTCACACCAGGTGTGAGCTACGTCTTGCTTGGGACATGTCCCGGTTTTCTCAACGTGAAACAGGAGATAAAAGTCGAACAGTCGCACGAGAGCGAAGACTATGTGATGCAGTTCCCACTGCCACCAATAAACATACCGGTACTCATCAACAATATCTTCTACGAATTTGACAAGGCAACACTCACACCCGAATCGACCCTCGCCCTCGACAGCCTCGTGACCATGATGAACGAAAACCCGAGCATCACCATCGAACTGGCATCTCACTGCGACTACAAAGGCAACAACGACTACAACCAGCGACTCTCGCAACGCAGAGCCGAGTCGGTGGTGAAATATATGATAGCACACGGCATCACAGCCGACCGTCTCACACCTGTGGGCTATGGCGAGGAACGACCTAAGATAGTGCGACGCCGACTGGCCGACACACACGCCTTCCTTACCGAAGGCGACACCCTGACCGAAGACTTCATACTAAAACTCAAAGACGACGAGCAGGAAATATGCAACGCACTCAACCGACGCACCGAGTTCAGGGTACTGCGTACAACCTACGGAACCACACTGAAGGAACTGGAACAAAACGAAGCCGTCAAGCCTGACGAAGGCGAAGTGCCGGAGAATGACGAAGGCGAAGTGCCGGGGAATGAAGAAGGCGACAACGGTGTTGATGATGGCGCAGACAGATGATGCCTGCATAAATAGCAACAGACAGCGACGGGGTTGCTGATGATGCCTGCATAAGAGCAGTTTGCGGCAAATAGATTTGACCCAAACTCAATAAAAAACCAAATCGGTCATCAGGCAGCCCGTGCGACAATCATAAAATCATCAAGACGCTAATGACCGATTTGGATTAAAAAAGCAATTCTGTTATCATTATAACCCTTATGACTGGTTTGGGATTATGTCGGCTCATCGGCATTCGGCGACTCGCCGATGAACTTGTATTCAAAGTTCGGACTCTTTGCCGACGGGAACTGGCTGCGCGAATCAACATCCTGACGGTTGCGCAGATGGTTAACGATTCGCTCGTAGCAATCCATAGGACTCTCGGCTTTCAGTTTGACACGGAACCGAGTGTCGCGATACTGGAACTTATTGGTTTCGCGCACCTGTACCACACGCTTGAACGTGAGTGATGCCTCATACCACCCGGGCTTTGGGTCGGCCATGATTTCGAGTATCGAACGTTTCTTTTCGGGTACAAAGGTCCCATTGGCCTTTTGCTCGTTGCGTATCTGTTCCATGCGTTTGAACTCTTCGAGCGTCGAAGCCTCGGTCTTTAAGAAAAGCACATAGTTGGTATATCCAACTTTAAGGCGATAAGGGTAGAGGTTGTTTGAGTTGTGATAGAGGGTGATGCGGTTGATGGCCTCTTCGGTCAGTTTCAAGTCGCGCACCGTCTGAAGAAATGCAACAGCCTCTTCCATGTTGGTGGCAAGGGTGTCTTGCTCAAAATAACGGATGTATAAGTTCATAATATTAAAAATAAATATTTATGTCCGATTAAAAAAATATATGTCCGCGCTACGATGTTTCGACACTAATACAATTAAGAGACGAACCAATGTATTGCAGATGTTTACTTATCCTAAAATATCGCTGGTGAGTGTCGCTGGTATGTAAGCCTGCCGCAGGCATCAAGCCGAGTGGCAGCATGTTTTCACTGCAAAGTTAAGAATAAATTGTGATTCTGCAAATCATCACATGCCTTTTTTTCTTTACATCAGGAGATTTTTGCAGATATTACACTTTGTTTTGTATAAAAAGAAAAGTCAGAGACCATAAGACGGCAACTGCCGGTATGTGACAACACGCACGAGGCCCGCACGACAACATGTCGCACGGGCCTCATATCGCAGGGCGCCAGTATATGTCAATTAACTGTTGGCGTAAGCCTTAGCATCTTCGTTGAGGAGTACTTTCTCTTCAAACATATATGCACCAGTCTTCGGCGACTTGCACATCTTGATAACTTTGGTATATGCGCGACCGTCCTTTGAGTGGAGGGTAGCTACCGCTTTCTTTGCCATACTGCTTTATGGTTTAATGTGTAGGTTTAACGTGTAGTGTGTAATTTGAAGTCGTACGTCAATTACTTGATTTCCTTGTGAACGGTCATCTTCTTCAGTATCGGATTGTACTTCTTCAGCTCCAGACGGTCTGGAGTGTTCTTACGGTTCTTGGTCGTAATGTAGCGTGATGTACCAGGAAGACCGCTGTCTTTCATCTCTGTGCATTCCAGGATGACTTGAATTCTGTTTCCTTTAGCTTTCTTTGCCATGACTATATCTCCTTATAATTATTCAATAACCCGGATGTCTTTCCAGTCGCAGTAACCTTTTGCTACTGCTTGACGCAGTGCGGCATCAAGTCCTATGCGGTTGATGATGCGTAGGCCGGCAGCACTGACCTTCAATACAATCCAGCAATCTTCTTCTACGTAGTAGAACTTCTTTGTGAACAGATTGACGTTGAAACGCCTCTTTGTTCTGCGCAGCGAGTGAGACACATTATTGCCTATCACTGACTTCTTACCTGTAATTTGACAAACTTTTGACATATCTTTTCTTACATTAATTTTTCTGCTCTATTCTTGTCGGGACTTATAAACAGCGCGCAAAGTTACGAACTTTTATCGAATTGGGAAAACGAAAACCAAAGTTTTTTTGTTCATGAGCCTCATTTTAGGCACTTGACATCAGATTTTGCTTTTACCAACGCTGTCATTCAAGTTAAAATGTGTAACTTTGTATCATCATTCAAATACAAGAGAATTACAAACTGAGCAAGATTATGCGAAACATTATCCTACTTTTTGCACTGGTCGCTACGCTCGGCATGAGGGCTCAAGGCCGACCCGAGACTCAGCGCGACACAATCAACCAACAATGGATTGAACGACACTATACAAAGCGCGAGGTGATGATTCCCATGCGCGATGGTGTACGACTGTTTACTGCTATTTACGAGCCGCGCGACAACAGCACCCGGCACCCAATACTGATGAACCGACAATGTTATGGATGTGCTCCTTACGGTGAAGACCGCTATATGTATTTTTCGCCGGTGGGGTACTACGAATACCTGCGCAACGGATACATAATCGTATATCAAGACGTGAGAGGAAAGAACATGAGCGAGGGCCTGTTTGAAGACATACGCCCATACATACCCAACAAAAAAGGCAGACAAACCGATGAGGCCAGCGACACATACGACACTGTCGAATGGCTCATACACAACACTCACTCCAACCAGTCTGTCGGAGTACATGGCATAAGCTACCCCGGATTCTACGCCACCATGGCTGCACTGTCGTTGCATCCTGCAATTAAAGCAGTGGCACCGCAAGCACCGGTGACCGACTGGTACCGCGGCGACGACGACCACCACAACGGAGCACTGTGCCTCGTCGATATGTTCGACTTCGAATATTGGTTCCAATATATCAATACACGCGACTTCTGGGATGGAAAGATAAGCCGACAAGGTTCACCCTCCGACATCGTACGCCACGACGTCTATACAGACTACCTCAACATCGGAGCAGTGAAGAACTTCACTCACATCTTGGGCGACAGCGTTGATATGTGGAATCTGACTACGGCCCATCCCAACCTCGACGACTATTGGGAGACACATACTGTGACAAACTATGTGCAGTATCTCTCTTCATCCAAGAAGGCCAATCCTGCAGTTATGGTGGTTGGCGGACTGTTTGATGCAGAAGACTGCTACGGAGCGTTTGACACATACAAGAAAATACGCATGAAATCACCGGCCACACCGCTCTATCTGGTAGAAGGCCCATGGAGCCACGGTGCATGGCGATACCCGGGAGCATCACGGCTGGGTGGTGTTGATTATGGCAACGAGGCACAAGAAAGTGTATATATGATGCAGATGGAATACCCTTTCTTTGCTTTTTACCTTGAGGGAAAGGGTGACAAGCCAGAGTATGGAGCTCGGATGTTTGATACAGGGACACTCACTTGGTACAACCTGCCCGACGGATGGGACCCTTCGGCAACTCAGTTCATAGCCAACGGCCGCACCATGACCCGCACACGCACTGCTTTCCAACTCTCCGAAGGCGGTCGATTATGTTCGGATATTACATACTGTCCGAAATCACCAACCCAACCCGAACCTTATACCGAGTATGTGAGCAACCCGTCGCGTCCGGTGCCATACATAGGTGTCGGACCGCACGTCGGACGCGATGCTTCGTACATGAATGCCGACCAGCGTTTTGCTTCGTGGCGCACCGATGTGGCGGTATTCCAAACCGATACACTCATGCGCACGGTGACTGTAATCGGCCAACCAGAGGTGGATTTCACTGTAAGTACCTCCACCACCGATGCCGATTTCATTGTCAAGGTAATCGATGTAGATAAGGGTGGACGCCAGAATCTAATACGTTGGGAGATAATGCGTGGAAAATACCGCAACTCGCTCAGCCAACCCGAGCCTTTTGTTCCAAATCGGCCTACACCGTTGCGCTTCAAACTCAACGATATGGTACACACGTTCATGCCGGGACATCGCATCATGGTGCAGGTACAGAGTTCGATGTTCCCTCTGTTTGACCGCAATCCGCAACGTTTCTGTAACATATACGAATGCGATGACTCTGATTTCCAAGCGGCCGACATCCGTATTTATCACTCGGGCGAATATCAGTCAAGAATGTGGTTGCCTGTGGTTGAGTAGCAATTATGACAACCTGTGGCAGTGTAGCATGAAAGTGTAATCTAAGATGAGGGCATGTCTAAAAAGACACACCCCCATACGGTCACAGTCATCATGGCTTACATGAGTTTAGTCGTCATGGCTTACATGAGTTTAGTCGTCATGGCTTACATGAGTTTAGTCGTCATGACTTACAGGAGTTTAGCGATATATCCCACATCCTTGCCCTCATAGAAGCGAGGCTCGAAGAGGGGACGATAGCAGAAGTCGGCATAGCGTAAGAGTTGCAGGGCGCAGAATTGATGGTCGTCGCTCAGACAGACATCCAGACGGAAGTTGCCGTTGACACCCGTTATAGGCTTGCCCTTCTGTTCGATGTCGGAAGACATCTTGTCGAGCGGCATGTCTAAAAGACGCCCAACCCTTTCTCCCTCTGATGGCGAATACTCCAGCGTAATTGCCCTGACGGTGCTGCCTGTAGGCGTATAGCAGGCTTTGGTAGAAAACAATGATTTCTTGATAGTGATATTCTTATATGAGGAAACGGCAGCAGCCATCTCCAAGCTTTTGATACTTGACATAGTTGTTGAATTATAAAATGATAATGTAAATTAAATTAAATAGTTGTGTGTGTCCCTAAGAAGTCAACAGCTATGCTAACGGATGATGTGCCTCAGAGCAATGACATAGTAATCGCACGAGGCAGACAGGCAGAACGGGGCCGACTCCTGGCGGCATCTGCTGTCATGGTAAGAAAGGAGTGGTTTGACAATGTGTTGCCTGGTAAGGTTGAATGGTGGTATCAGAGTCCGTACGTTTCTTGAACGCTGAGTGTGCAGGGTGCGCTGAGGACGGGATGAACAGATGCGATACAACTGTGTGGCATCAGCCGGCGTGGCTTCGTGAGGCTGTTGACGCTGGGGTGCCACGACCGATGACTCGGTGTACTCCAGAAGATTCTGTTCGGGTGTGACATCCTCCCCCTGCCAGTGTGATACCCCTGCCAGACATACAGCACAAAGTGCCGTCAGAAACCATATAAAACCAGTCTTCCACATAAATTCACTGCCTCCGATGCTGCAGCACCAATCCTGCCAGCGTCATGCCGAAGATGCAGGTGATATGTGCAAGCGAGCCATTTATCTGTGCCTTCGATGTGCACCATTCGTGATTTGCCAATTGTTGGTCGCCGGGCGCATCATACACAGCATCGGCCTCTCCGTGTGTGCCGGATAAGAGTTTGGCTTTGGGACACACGCAGGCTGCTGTGCCGCAGGTGTGGGCCGTTCCACGGTTCTGCATCGGCGGCTCCTCGCTATATACACAGAGGAATCTGGTTGCAGGAAACAGGTGTTGTTTCTTAAACTTGTTGCGCAGGGCGCGAGCAAGCGGGTCGCCTTGTATTTTCCAAAATTCGGCAACACGGATGCATGTGGGGTCAATGCGCAGTGCCGCTCCCATCGAACTCAGGAACAGCATGTGTGGATGTTGCTTGGTTAATTGTGTTGCATGGAGTATGAGGGCGGCTTTGTCTTTAAGCGAATCTATGGCATCTATAATGACATCATATTGCCCGAGCTTGAAATCGGCGGCGCTTTCTTCGTTATAAATCTTCTGTAGGGCAGTGATTTCGGCCTTGGGATTGATTTCCTGCAACCGTATCTTCAGTGCATCTACCTTCACAAGGCCGATGGTCTTGGTAGTGGCCATGAGCTGTCGGTTGCAGTTGGTAACGCAGATGCGGTCGCTATCAACAATAGTGATATGGCACACGCCGCTACGCACCAACCCTTCAGCACACCACGAACCTACGCCGCCAACTCCAAATATGATGACCCTGAGGGTAGCTATATGTGTGAGCGACTCGGAACCGAGCAGCAGTTCTGTGCGGTTGAAGAGGCCTTTCTCTAATGACGTCATGACTTAATACAGCAATTAACTCTTGGCAATTAACAATCAATACATGTGTTAATGTCTCCGCAAAGTTACGGCTTTTTTTTCATCTGAACGTCGTCGAGCGTGAATTTTCCCGAGAAAATGATGATGGAAGTCTCGCTTTACTCGTCGGTTGACATGATGACGACCGATTGTTTCTTTCCGCCACGGTGGTAGATGCGCACTCGTTCGCCGTCTTCGTCCATCTGCATCAGCAGTTCGTATTTGTCTTGTTCCACATCTGTGCCAGCATGTTGTCGGCTTGCTTCGGCATTTTGTTTTCGTTCACCTCGCATAGCATCTCGTAGCCTTTCAGCGCCTTGAGGTCGCGGGTCAGTTCGGCCATCTGCTCGTCGCTGAGGTTCATCTCTAATGCCTCGACGCGTTTCAGGTTCTTCAAGTACAGCTCAACTTCCTCCTTGGTGAGTGTGACATCGGTGTAGGTCGTGTCTTCCATAAAACCAAGGCGCAGGGAATCGGTAAGGTCGGTATATTCCACTCCAGGCACCGCTCGATATTTCTTAATCAGTTAGCAGCCGTCTGTGCCTGCATGGCGGCTGACATCAGGAGAAGTGCTCCCAGAATCAAAGTTTGCCTCATGTCTGTTCTTTTATTTGCTTGTACAGTTTATTACGTTTCTATATGTACAAGCGAGAAAAAAAGCAAGGGTGTTAGACGAAGAGCATAAAAAATATGGAAGAAGTGCGTTTTTATAACACTTCTTCCTTTGCCTTGTATGCCATGGCATATAGTTTCATCTGCTTCAACATGGCGAGCAGGCCGTTTGAGCGTGTGGGCGAGAGATGTTGGGTAAGGCCTATGTCGTCGATGAAATGCAGGTCGGCCGATAGTATTTCGTCGGGTGTATGGCTGGACAGGACCCGTATGAGCAGGGTGACTATACCTTTCACGATGAGGGCATCGCTTTCGGCACGGAAGAAGAGGTGGCCGTCGCGGTAGTCGGCTACGAGCCATACGCGGCTCTGACATCCGTCGATGAGGTTCTTCTCGGTCTTGTATTCCTCGGGCAGGGGTTCTTGTTCGCTGCCTAGGTCGATGAGCAGCTGGTAGCGGTCCATCCAGTCGTCGAGGCCGCTGAACTCATCGATGACGTCTTGTTGCTGTTCTTCTATTGTCATGGTTGTTCGGTGTAAATGATTTCAAGGATGGTCTGCCCTACAGCTTGCAGGGTCGATTTGTTGATGTTTGCCAGGTTGTCGGCACATGTGTGCCATGTTTTGCAGAAAGAGTCGGAGTCTTTGTCGCGTGCAATGATGTCGATGCATGGTATGCCCGATTGGTTGACTTGGACGTGGTCGTCGATTATGCCGTTACCCTGGTCGTTGCGGAAGAGGTCGGTGTATCCCAGCCGCTGTGCCCGCGACCATACTTTATCGACCAGACTCGGTGCGAAGTGCATGGAATAGGCCTCTTTCTCGAATATGCAGTTTGAGCCGCCCACCATGTCGAGCAGTATGCCATAGCGAGCCGTGTAACCCTCGGTGTGATGATGTCCGGCCCAGTATTGCGAGCCGAGGCACCATGTGTCGGTGTTGTCGCCGGTGTTGTCCCAGTAAGGTGTGCCGCAGTCTTCGGCATCGAAGCAGATGAAATCAACGCCTACGGCCGGTGCCTGCTGCTGGATGTGTCGTGCTGCTTCTATCATGACAGCTACCCCGCTTGCTCCGTCGTTGGCTCCGTCGATTGGTATGTGGTGCATTTGCGGGTTGTTGTCTTGGTCGGCCCAAGGTCGTGAATCCCAGTGTGAGCAGATGATGATGCGCACGGGGTTGTCGGGTTGTGTGGATGCGATGATGTTGCGCATGTGTATTTTGGTGCCGTCGTAGAGTGTGCCTTCGGCATCTTGGTTGATGACGGTGGCTCCGTATTGCTGGAATCGGGATGCGATGTATAGGGCGCATGAGTCGTGTGCAGCGCTGTTCATCACTCGTGGACCGAATGCGCACTGGCCGGCTATATGCTTGTAGGCGCTATCGGCCGAGAAGTCGGGCGAGAGGCGGGTGTAGGGTTGCGTGCTGGTTTTCTGTGTTCCGGTGCAGGCGGCGAGGGCCGTGGCGAGGATGAGGACGTAGAGTTGTGGTTTCATTGTGGGGAGGGTTTGTGGTGGGGGTGGGAGACTGCGAGGGAAAACCTCGCAGCACTGACGGTTGAGGGGTGATGGATTATTGGTTGAAGGGGGATGGATTATTGGTTGAGGGGTGATGGATTATTGGGGTGGGGGGTTGGGGGTTTGGGATTGGCATGTCTGCATCACTCGCAGGAAGTTTCCGCCCCAGATGAGTTGGATGTCTTGTGGTGAGTATCGCCGTTGTAGCATCTGTCGTGTGAAGTTGATGAGTTCGGATGCTGAAGCGAGGCCTGGCACTCCTCCGTCGCCGTCGAAGTCGGTGCCTATGCCTACGTGTTCTACTCCCATGATGTTGACCATGTGGTCGAGATGGTTTATTGCATCTTCGATGGTGGCTTGTCCGTCGGTGCGTAGGAATCGGTTGTAGAATGTGACTTGTGCCACGCCTCCGGTTGCTGCCAGTCGGCGCATCTGGTCGTCGGTGAGGTTGCGTGGGTGGTCGCACAGTGCTCTGGCCGATGAGTGGCTGCATACTATGGGTTGGGTGCTTATGTCGATGGCATCGTAGAAGCTTTGCTCGCTGGCATGTGACAGATCGACCATCATGCCCAGCCGGTTCATCTCGGCTATGACTTGTTGTCCGAATGGGCTGATGCCGTGGTGTTCGTTTTCACCGCGTGCTGAGTCGCAGATGTCGTTGTCGCCATTGTGGCAGAGGGTCATATATACTACTCCGCGCTGTCGGAAATGGTTGACAAGCTGGAGGTTTCGTCCTATTGCGTATCCGTTTTCGATGCCCATCATGATGGCTTTCCGTCCCTCGGCCTTGAGTCGTCGGATGTCGTCGGGTGTTCGTGCGATGGCTGCCTGTCCTGGTATTTTCCCCACCATGGTTTCGATTTGTGTGAGTATGGTGTCGGCTTTTTGGGTGGCTATGGCGAGCGATGTCTCGTCGCGTGCTTCTTGTTTGAGGTATGCTACCATGATTGTTGCGTCGAGGTGTCCTTCGCTCATCTTGTGCAGGTCAACCAGTATGCGTGGGTCGCGATGGCTGAAGTCTATCTGCCGGTCGAAAAACATGGGTGTGTCGCAATGGGAGTCGAGTGTGATGATGTGTCGGTGGAGTGTTCGTGCCTGGCGGAATGAGTCGGCTTGGGCTACCAGCCATTCGAACAGCGGCAGGTGGCTGCGGTTGCCGTCGGTTATGAAGCACTCGGGGTGCCATTGTACGCCTATGATTGATTTCCACTCGGCCGACTCTATGGCTTCGATGACACCGTCGGTGCTTTGTGCGCTGATGCGGAATCCTGCCGGCACGGTCTTTACGGCTTGGTGGTGGAAGGAGTTGACTGGTATTTCGGTTTTGCCGTATATATTATATAATAGTGTGTCGTGGTTGATGCTGACGGTGTGTGATGCCTCGGTCCGTGCCAGTTGCTGGCTGTGTTTTACTGTCACGTCGGTCTTTTGTGTTTCGAGGTCTTGATAGAGTTCGCCTCCCAGGGCGGCAGCAATGACTTGTATGCCTTTGCAGATGCCGAGCATGGGCAGTTGGCGGTCGTAGGCCAGTCGTGCGAGCAGTAGCTCCTGTCGGTCGCGCAGTGGTGTGATGCTGTGTAGTGCCGGCAGTGGTTGTTGGCCAAGGAAGAGGGGGTTGATGTCGCCTCCGCCGCTGAAGATGATGCCGTCGAGGTGGTCTATCTGTGGTATGAGCATGTCGGTTTGCTCATAGGGTGGTATGACTACGGGTATGCCTCCTGCCTTGAGTACCGAGCGGTAGTAGCCTTCGGCCAGTGTGAGTGTCTGGTCGGCGTAGTTGCCGGTGATTCCGATGACGGGCCGATGGGTCGAGACTGCCTCGGGTGTGTGGAGGTCGGTGTATGTCTGTTGCCAGTTGTATTGGGTCATGTGTGATGGTTGATGATTTATGCTGCAAAGGTACGAATTATTCATCTAACTGCCAAACGAAACCGAGGGATTTATATGTGAGAATGGGTGCATCGGGTGGTTTCGATTTCATGAGTGCGCAGTCGCGAGGCTGTGAGTGCGCGGTCGCGGGGCTGTGAGTGCGCGGTCGCGGGGCTGAAAGTGCGCACTCGTTTTTGCAGGCGTGGCGACACAAAAACGCGATGTGCCACACATTTCTTTCTGATAAAATACGTATTATTCGACAAAAGTTCGTAACTTTGTGGCATAAAATGAATCATACCGACATGAAACGAAACATCATTGCATCATTCATGCTGATAGGCTCGGCATTGTGGACACCACTCTGCAGCCAAGACAACCATGCATCCGACGTGATAAAACAGCTCGACATATTCCATCAGATATATCAATCGCTCGATGCATTCTATGTCGATACCCTCGATGCATCGAAACTGGTGACAGTAGGTATCGATGCGATGCTGGAGGCGCTCGACCCCTACACCGAGTACTACACCGAGGAGGATCAGAGCGACCTCAAGATGTTGACTCAGGCAAAATATGGCGGCATAGGCAGCATGATACGTATGATGAAAGACTCGACTGTAATCATAGCAGAGCCATACGAGGGAATGCCTGCCGCAGAGGTGGGCCTGCAGGCAGGCGATGTGTTGCTGAAGATAGACAAGACCGACCTCAAGGGAAAGACCACATCGCAGGTGAGCGACATGCTCAGGGGCGAGCCCGGCACCACATTCCTGTTGCAGTACAAACGCCCGGGAGAGGGAAAGGCTCGCGAAGTGAAGATAACACGTCAGAACATAAAACTGCCGGCTGTACCCTATTACGGCATGATTGGCCAAAGCGGATACATACACCTCAACCAATTCACCAACGACTGCTATCCCGACGTGAGACGCGCCGTCATAGCACTGAAGGAACAAGGTGCCACAAACTTCGTTTTCGACCTCAGAGGCAACGGAGGCGGAGCACTCGACCAGGCAGTGAAGATAGTCAATCTCTTCGTACCGAAGGGCATCACCATAGTCGAAGTCCGTGGCAAGGTGCAAAGTGCGCATTCTGAATATATAACCACCGAGAACCCACTCGATACCATAACTCCGATGGTAGTGCTGGTCAACGGTTCGTCAGCCTCGGCATCCGAAATTGTGGCAGGCAGCCTGCAGGACCTCGACCGGGCCGTTGTGATAGGCTCACGCACATACGGCAAAGGCCTGGTGCAGTCCATACGCGACCTGCCATACAACACAAGCCTGAAACTGACTACCGCAAAATACTACATACCAAGCGGACGGTGCATTCAGGAAGTGGATTACAAGCAGAAACGCAATGCCGCAAACAACACCGCAAACGCCAACCAGGCAGCACCCGACAGCATATTCTACACACGAGGCGGACGCAAAGTGATGAGCGGACGAGGCATACGGCCCGACGTAGAGGTACACCATGACACGCTGCAAAACATAGTGTATTACCTGTCGAACGATGACGTACTGATAAACTACGGTACACATTACTGCCAGACACACACACGGCCTGCCAGTGTGGCCGACTTCAAAATAACCGATGCCGACTTCCAGGAATTCCGCCAAATGGTAATCGACTCGAAATTCACCTACGACCGTATCAGCAACCGACAACTGCAAGACCTGAAGAAAACAGCACAGTTCGAAGGCTATTACGACGAGGCCAAAACCGAATTTGACGCCCTTGAAACCAAACTCACACACAACCTCGCAGCCGAAATAGACAGGCACGAACACGACATACGCCAACTCATGGCTGTGGAAATCGTGAAACGATACTTCTACGAGGCCGGCACCATACAGGAAACGCTCAAACAAGATGTCGATCTGAAAAAAGCACAGGAAATCCTGCACGACACAGAACAATACAACAAGATACTGGGGAAATAGGCACTCAGACACTTCACCCGAAACACAGAACCCAATAATACAAACCAATTCCGCCCCATGCGCAACAGCAAACTATACCGTTCAAACCGGCAATTCATGTGGGGAAACATCCTCATTGCAATCTTCGTCGTAATACTTGCATTAGCACTCGTTTATCTATGCGGATACTTTTCTTAATCATAACCACACTGGCCACGCTGCCCCAGTGGGCCATCACAGCCAACGACTCGGTATATGTGTGTCGGGATGGCATATACCAATGTCGATTGCTGCAGCCGGGCCTCGAACTCAACCTGCCCGACGACACCACGGCCGACTCCATCACATTCAGCCGGCCACAAACCTGCATTGAGGTCGATTTCGCCAACTTTGCACAAAACCACAAGGTGACAACAGTCTTTATAAAAGCAACAGGCGGACAACGACTCACCAACTACGATGCGATACGACCATACACCGTGGCATCAACCAACGCAAGCGATGTAGTCAGGATAGACATCGGACAAGGACAAACCAGCATAAACCTGCCTGTCAACATCATAACCAACCTGACCAAAGGCATCGACATCACACTGCTATACGACGAAGGCCGGTACATCACCCAGTCCGACCCCACACCAATACACCGCATACAGAACACATTCGTGTGTAAATATACCATAGACGCCACAAACGCCAGGACATCATGCTGGATGGCTACACTGCCAAGCCGCATACGAGTCAACATGATTACCATGCCCGGCACACACGACTCGGCCACAAGCCAAGTAAGCATAGCCATGGCACAGACACAGACACTGAGCATAGGCCAACAACTACGGGCCGGAATACGTGCATTCGACCTGAGACCGCGCTACAACGCATCAGACGAAGACGATATAACACTCGACAAACTCGAGATATACCACGGCATCATAGCAACAGGAGTGAAATGGAAAGACGCAATGGACACCATCGTCACATTCCTCAGACAAAACCCCACAGAAACCGTATTCGTCAACCTGCAAAAAGAAAACGCATCGGGCAACACCGACTACAGCCAGGCGTGGCGTACCAGCATACGTACCTACCTTCAGCAAAACCGACAATACGTACTGCAACAACTGCAAGCCAACACATCGCTTGCCGACTGCCGAGGCAAAGTAATAGTGGTGAGCCACAACCCCTACGGAGCCGGCACCGATTACTATGGCACAGTCTATGGAGCACTGACCGCATCGTGGGACGACAACGCCACATTCACCACCAGCCTCAACTACACCAACTCGACACCAATATGTCAAGCAACCATCACCGACAACTACAGCACCACCAACACCGCCGACAAACAAGCACTGATGCTGACCAACCTCACTGCAGCAAGCAACGACAACAGCACCAGATGGTATTACACATTCGCCAACGTGGCATGGCGGTTATTTGGCAGCAACCCATCACACTACGCAGAAATACACAACGCATACCTGCACAACCTGCTAAGCAATGAAACCCTCAATGGACGGCTCGGCATCATATTCTGCGACTACCTCGGCTCAAACCAATACACACCGCAACTCACAACCGACATAATACAACAGAACTACAGATACATATCCCCCGAATAATAAGAACAAACCGTTAGAATGACAAAAACGACTCAGGCCCCACACGGCATACATGCCATGCAGGGCCTGAGTCGTTAACCGACCTGTCCCGACTCCATTCAGCCAAACATCTTAGTCACTCGCTCAATACCTTCAGCCAAAACATCAATTTCTTCACGGGTGTTGTACAACGCAAAGCTTGCACGAACCGTACCCTCAACACCCAGACGGTGCATGAGAGGTTCGGCACAATGATGACCAGTACGTACAGCAATGCCAAGACGATCGAGCAGGGTGCCAAGGTCGAGATGGTGGATACCCTCAATATTGAAACTGACCGGACCACCCGACTGCGATGCAAGCAAGGCATCAAGACCATAGACAGTAAGACGCGGAATCTGAGTGAGACGCCCAACTGCATATCGGGTCAACGACTGCTCATGACGCTGAATAGCATCCATGCCTATCTCACTTATATAATCGAGGGCTACGGCCAAGGCATGAGTGCCTACATAATCGGGAGTACCTGCTTCAAAACGATAGGGGAGGTCGTTATAGGTAGTATGGCTGAAACTCACGTTCTTTATCATTTCGCCACCACCCTGATAAGGCGGAAGCGGCTGCAACATGCTTTCCTTACCATAAAGCACCCCCACTCCGGTCGGACCATATATCTTGTGTCCACTGAAGGCAAAGAAGTCGCAATCCATTGCGGAAACATCTACAGGCATGTGAGGAGCCGACTGAGCTCCATCAATAAGTACCGGCACTCCATGCTCATGTGCTATGCGTATGATTTCATCAACCGGATTGACCACACCAAGCACATTAGACACCTGGGCAACACTCACCAAACGTGTCTTCGATGTGAACAGCTGAACGAAGGCATCGATATCGAGCTCTCCACCGTCCGACATAGGGATGACACGCAGGGTGAACCCATTCAGCTGCCATGGCACGATATTTGAATGATGCTCCATAGCCGACACTATAACCTCTCCGTCACCATGGCCGACACGCGACAGACACGACGCAAGCAAATTTACAGATTCGGTCGTGCCACGAGTAAAAATAATCTCACTGGAAAGACGGGCGCCAATGAACTTGCGCACTGTCTCGCGGGCAACCTCATGCAAATCGGTGGCTTGCTGAGACAGATAGTGTACGCCACGATGCACATTGGCATTCACGTTATAGTATTCATCGACCATTGCTTCGACCACACAACGCGGTTTCTGGGTAGTAGCGGCATTGTCAAGATACACTAACGGACGGCCATATACCGAACGGCTAAGTATAGGAAAATCGGTTGCATTCATATTGTATCACACTAAAAAAAGAGGTGAGAGACTGTACTAATTGTTTGACATCACATCTACCATGACACGAAGTTCGGGATATGTGAAGACAACCTCGATGGCATGACCCGACTCTGTACCCTGATAACTATATACGAGGTCAGACTTTACCTTGATGAGAGCACGCAACATAGTAAGCATTGCAGATGAGGCAAGAACATTCTTGCGGGTAGATTCCTTCAGACCTGCCTTGATGTTTTCATTAAACAAGTCATTATCGAATCGTACAACCGAATCTTCTGCGACAATATAATAATAAGTCCACTTGGTTCCACGAAAAGCGACACCGACAAGGGTTGTCTTGTCATCTACATTCACAGGACACGATTGGTTGACTGTCTCGGCTGCTTCAGCCAATTCTTTACGTGCTTTTTCGTCAGACATCACCTTAAGACTCATTTCATCGCGTTGCTGACGATTGCAGGACACGAGGCCCGACAGCATGAAAACTGCAATTGATATGGATATGATATAACGATACATTGTAAATAATTAGAAAATAATATAAATTGATTGTCAGTAATAGCTGACATAAGAAATCTCTGAAGAGGCGGGGAATGTAACCGTCACCTGCACAAGGAACATCCTGCACAGGTGTCGAGATCACCTCCAAGCCTACGCTCAGCCATCGAATGCAGACGTTCCCTCAATGGCTGGAGAGGGATGTAATCCACCACTTGGCTTATGAAGGCCTGTATGAGCAACTGACGCGCCTTGGCAAAGGGAATACCTCGCTGGCGTAAGTAGAATAAGGCTGTTTCATCGAGTTTGCCAACTGTACTGCCATGCGAACATTTTACATCATCGGCATAAATCTCAAGCATTGGTTGAGTGAACATGTGCGACTCATTGCCAATGCATATATTCTGATTTACCTCGTCCGACTCCGTCTGTTGAGCACCCTCGGCCACATATACTTTTCCAGCAAATGCACCAAGAGCCTGTTCATCCACTACAAATTTATAAAGCTCATGGCTGGTGCATCTGGGCGCTTCGTGGCGTATCAATGTGTTTACATCCACATGCTGGCTCTTGTCTTCCATCACGCAACCATTGAGTGTCACTTCACTATATTCACCCTTCAGAGCTGCGCTGATAGTATTGCGAGTGGTTCCGTTGAAGAGGGTTATGCCGATATGACGCACTGTGGCATTACTGAATATGTTAAACGAAATATTATTAAATCGTGTGCAGCCGGCATGAGTCTCCTCTATCTCATACATGTCAAGATGGGCACCGTTGCCGACAACTACCTCCACAACCTGTGTAGTGAGGAAACGCATAGGGTCAGTTGCCTCATAATGCAGCAGAAGTGTCAGCGATGCGTTTTCATCAAGGACTATAAGTATGCGCTTATGCTCCATCTTATTGGTCTGAGCCTTCATGATGTCAGAAATCTCCAGAGGTCGTTCAACTCGCTGGTTGCTTCCAACATGTATGCACAGACACTCCGTTGCAAATGCTGTGTTGAGAGCAACTATCGAATCAGACATATCAGCACAGCGTCCGTAGTATTTCTGTAACAAATCGCTGTTGTTTACCACTACAGGCGCATCGTTGGCCGAAACACGAGCGGTAGCCATAGACAACTCGTAGTTGCCACTGAAAAGCTGTGAGGTGTCGGTGTATTTGTATTCCTCAACCTTTTGTGTGGGAAATCCTTGCTGCTGAAACTGACGGATAGCTTCATCACGCACTGAATTCATGACATCGGGGGCAACCGCCATGAGTTGCTCGCGGTGATTTGCAAAGAGGTCGATATATGATTTTGTAGTGTCCATTAGCGTATCCAGTCAAATCCACGTTCTTCTATCTCACGCGCCAAATCTGGTCCTGCAGTCTTCACTATGCGTCCATCGAGCAATACATGCACTATATCCGGACGTATATAATCGAGCAGACGCTGATAGTGTGTGATAACCAAGGCACTGGTCTTGTCACCACGCAGTTTGTTGAATCCCTCGGCAACTACACGCAAGGCATCTACATCAAGTCCGCTATCGGTCTCGTCGAGTATGCAGAACGTTGGTTGCAACAGGGCCATCTGGAATATCTCGTTGCGTTTTTTTTCTCCACCAGAAAAACCTTCGTTCACACTTCGTGAGACAAGACGTTTGTCAATATTTACGAGTTTCTGAGTGTCGCGAATCAGTCGCAGAAAATCGGTGGCTTTCAACGGCTCTTGACTCAATGCCTCACGGCGGGCATTAACGGCAGCACGCATGAAGTTTGTCATACTGACTCCAGGAATCTCCACCGGCAACTGAAACGACATGAAAATACCTGCGTGGCTACGCTCTTCCGGACTCATCTTAAGCAAGTCTTGACCATCAAAAAAGACAGTACCATCGGTCACCTCATACTTAGGATTACCCACGATTACGTTGCTCAGTGTACTTTTACCAGCACCATTCGTACCCATCAGGGCATGTATCTCGCCATCACGAATGGTGAGATCTACCCCTTTTAATATCTCTTTGCCCTCAACACGGGCATGTAGGTTGCGTATCTCTAACATTATATTTATCGTCCGTTACTTTCTGTAAATTAACCTTTGCAGTTTTATCCTGAGTTCCCATGGCAGTGCCTGCACAAAGAACTGTATGGTGTTGTACCAGCGGTACTTCATCTGCTGCCACATTGCAAAGCCTGGCTTTCGACATTGCTCCAAAATGCCAACTCGTAGGATACACCCGACAGCCACTGCTTCACTTCCGATTGCCGCATGATGATTATTGTTCGCTATTTCAATATCACTATGTTGACACCTGCATCCTGCCGTGTCACACTATCCCACACTGCCCTCGAGCGATACCGTAAGCAGTTTCTGCGCCTCAACAGCAAACTCCATCGGCAGTTTGTTGAGTACATCTTTAGCATAGCCGTTGACGATGAGTCCGATAGCCTCCTCGATTGGTATGCCACGCTGGTTACAATAGAAGAGCTGGTCTTCAGATATCTTCGATGTGGTTGCCTCGTGTTCCACTGTCGCAGTGTTATTTTGTACGTCTATGTAAGGAAAAGTATGTGCTCCACATTGACTGCCCAGCAACAAAGAGTCGCACGAGCTGTAGTTGCGTGCACCGTCGGCTTTGTGACCTATCTTTACCAATCCTCGATATGAGTTTTGGCTCCTACCGGCAGATATTCCTTTACTTATTATCGTGCTGCGGGTACCTTTTCCTATATGAATCATCTTAGTGCCTGTGTCGGCTTGCTGATGATTGTTTGTCACGGCCACAGAATAGAATTCGGCTACCGAGCCATCGCCGGTGAGTACACAGCTGGGGTATTTCCATGTTATTGCCGACCCGGTTTCTACCTGAGTCCACGACAGCTTGCTGTTTGCGCCACGCAGATGTCCGCGTTTTGTCACCAGGTTCAGCACACCTCCTCTTCCGTCCTTGTTGCCTGGATACCAATTCTGTACGGTGCTGTATTTCACTTCTGCATGGTTCATCACCACAATCTCAACGATTGCAGCATGTAACTGATTCTCATCACGCATTGGTGCTGTGCATCCTTCGAGATACGACACGTATGAATCGTCGTCGCATACGATGAGTGTACGCTCAAACTGTCCGGTTCCGCGTGCATTTATCCTGAAGTATGTTGACAACTCCATAGGGCATCGTGTATTCTTGGGGATATATACAAATGAGCCGTCGCTGAACACAGCCGAATTGAGTGCGGCAAAGAAATTGTCACGATAGGGCACCACACTTCCCAGATATTGCCTGACAAGGTCGGGATGATTTCTTACGGCTTCGCTTATGGAACAGAATATGATGCCTCGCTCTTGTAATGCTTTAGTATGTGTAGTCTTCACCGACACCGAATCCATCACTGCATCCACTGCTGTTCCGCTTAATGCCACGCGTTCTTCGAGTGGTATGCCCAGTTTGTCGAATGTCTTAATGAGTTCGGGGTCGATTTCACCTGGCTTTCCGCTGTTGCTATTCCGCTTTGTTGGGTCGGCATAATATGATATCGCCTGATAGTCGATATCGGGCAAATTCAGATGTCCCCATTGCGGTTGCTTCATAGTAACCCAATGGCGGTATGCTTGTACGCGGAAGTCGAGCAACCACTCGGGTTCTCCTTTCTTTTGAGAAATCTGTCGTACTACGTCTTCGTTGAGTCCGCGTCCAATTATGTCGGTATGTATGTCGGTAGTGAAACCGTACTTGTATTGCTCGTTGGCAACACGACGAACATACTCATTGGATTCTTTCATCTTTCCCTCCTACAACTTCTGCTTTACTTCTATCTGGGCGAATGTTTCGAGAATATCACCCTCGCGTATGTCGTCATAGTTTACGATTGATATTCCGCACTCGAAGTTTGTTCCTACTTCTTTCACGTCGTCTTTGAACCGTTTGAGGGCATTTATCTGTCCGGTATAAACCACAATTCCGTCGCGTATGACACGTACCATATTGCTTCGTTGCACTTTTCCGCTTGTGACAAATGCTCCTGCAACTGTTCCGACTTTCGTAATCTTATATACTTGACGTACTTCGACCGTGGCGGTGATTTCTTCCTTGGTTTCAGGTGCGAGCATACCTTCCATCGCGCTCTTTATCTCTTCTATCGTATCGTAGATGACAGAGTATAACCGGATATCGACACCTTCTTGATCGGCTAGTGCGCGTGCTGCTTTTGATGGACGCACTTGGAATCCTACGATGATTGCATCGGACGCTGCGGCAAGGGTTACATCGCTTTCGCTTATCTGTCCTACGGCTTTGTGTATTACGTTCACCTGAATCTTCTCTGTAGAGAGTTTTATGAGCGAGTCTGAAAGTGCTTCAATTGAGCCATCCACGTCGCCTTTCACCACTATGTTCAGTTCTTTGAAGTCGCCCAGAGCGATGCGTCGTCCCAGTTCGTTGAGGTCGATACGTTTCATTGTTCTCAGTCCCTGCTCGCGCTTCAACTGCTCGCGTTTGTTGCAGATTTCGCGTGCTTCTTGCTCCGTATCCATCACATGGAACGTGTCGCCGGCAGTTGGTGCACCGTTGAGTCCGAGTATCACCGCCGGTTCGGCTGGCAGTGCCTTTTCTATTTTCTGTCCGCGTTCGTTGAACATTGCCTTGATGCGTCCGTAGTGTGTTCCTGCCAGAACTATGTCTCCTTGATGTAGGGTTCCGTTCTGGCACAACACTGTTGCCACGTATCCACGTCCGCGGTCGAGTGTTGATTCTATTATCGAGCCTGTTGCTTTACGGTTTGGATTGGCTTTCAGATTTAACATCTCTGCTTCGAGTAGCACTTTATCCATGAGTTCTTCAACTCCTATACCTTTTTTGGCGCTGATTTCCTGACTCTGGTACTTGCCTCCCCAGTCTTCCACCAAGAGGTTCATTGCTGCCAGTTGTTCTTTTATCTTCTCGGGGTTTGCCCCTGGTTTGTCAATCTTGTTTATGGCAAAAACCATAGGCACTCCTGCCGCTTGAGCATGGGCGATTGCTTCGCGTGTCTGTGGCATGATTGCATCGTCGGCAGCAATGATGATGATTGCGATGTCTGTCACTTGTGCTCCACGTGCACGCATGGCGGTGAACGCTTCGTGTCCAGGTGTGTCGAGGAATGTGATTCGTCTTCCGTCTGCCATCTTCACGTTGTATGCACCGATGTGTTGTGTGATACCACCGGCCTCGCCTGCTATCACATTGGTGTTGCGTATATAGTCGAGCAGTGATGTTTTTCCGTGGTCAACGTGTCCCATGACTGTGATGATTGGCGCACGGTCTTGGAGGTCTTCTTCCGAGTCGGCAACCTCTTCGATGGCATGTGTCACCTCTTCGCTCACGTAGTTAGTGGTGAAGCCAAACTCTTCGGCCACCATGTTGATGGTCTCGGCATCGAGTCTCTGGTTTATGCTCACCATGATTCCTATTGACATACATGTTCCGATGACCTTGGTCACTGGCACGTTCATCATGGTTGCAAGTTCGTTTGCCGTAACAAATTCGGTCAGTTGCAATACCTTGTTGTTGGATTCTTCGCCTTCTTCGAGTTCGTGGCGGTGGCGCTCGCGTTTCTCCTTACGGTTTTTCACACTGCTCTTGACCGACTTGCTAGTGAGTCGTGCCAGTGTTTCCTTCACCTGCTTTGCCACTTCCTCATCGCTCAGTTCGAGTTTTATGTCTGCTTGTTTCTTCTTGTTTTTCTTTCCGACCTTTGCAGATGCCGCAGCATTAGGGTTGGGGCGTCCGCCCGGTTGCCCTCCACGCTGTTTTTGCTTGTCGGCTTTCGGTGTGTTTTGTTGTTGGTTTGCAACGGCATTTATGTCAACTTTGCTTTTGTTTATGCGTTGACGTTTCTTGCGCTTTCCTTCCTCTTCGGCAGTCTCGCTTTTTGCGCCGATTTCTTTCATCAGCGACTCTTTATATTTGTTTTTGGTCTCTTGGCGCGCACGCTCTTTTTCTTCGCGTTCTTTTTTGCGTTCTGCTTTTGATTTTTTGTCAGGACGTGTCTTTGAGTTGATGTTACTCAGGTCTATGAACCCCACTTTCTTGAAGTTGAGTCCGGCATCGTGTGCTGATACATGATACACACCATCGTCTGTTTCTTCCAGATTGGTTGCAGCTTTTCCTTGCTCGCTTTCCTCGTCTGCCTTACTTGCCTTGACGGTTTGTGCGCCATGTTGTGGTTCGGTTTCTGTCTGAAGCGTCTCCACCTTTTCGGCAATGGCCTTTGCTGGCTGTTCAGAGGTTTCGCTCTGCTGTGGTTTCTCAACCTTGGCCGCGGTTTCTTTCGCAGTGGCTTGTTTTTCCGTCTCAACTGCCTCTGGAGTTTGTGGATTGGCTTTTGGTGCCGACTCGGTTGTTTTTGACTGTTCGGGAGTTGTGGCTGGCTGTTTCTTCTCGTTGACGAGTTTTCCTACCACTTTTATCTCGGCCTTAGCCTCGCTGCTCGTCCGGAACACTTCTTGTTGTTCTTTCTGTTTTCTGATATCAGCCTCTCTCCGCAGCTGTTCCAGCCTCTCTCGTTCACGTCGCTCTGCCTTTTCTTTGTTTTCCTTTTCTTTGCGCTTCATGATGTCGAGGCGTGTCTCCTGTCGTTTCTGCTTGTCACCACCAAACTCGCCGAGCAGCATTTCATACTGTTCGTCAGTTATCTTGGCATTGATGCTGGCATCTTCGAGTGGCTTGCCTTTTTTTTGCAGGAATTCGGCTACGGTGTTGATTCCTACGTTCAGTTCTTTTAGTGCTTTATTGAGTCTTGGCATCTATACAATGATTAATAATTGAAAAAGCAATGGTTGTATATATGTTCCCCTTGGCGTGTTAGTCTTCAAATTCTGATTTCAGGATTCTGATAACGTCGTCAACGGTATTTTCTTCGAGGTCGGCTTTCTCGATGAGGAGTTCGCGTGGAGCTTCGAGTACTGCACGTGCAGTGTCGAGACCAAGTTTTTTGATGGCATCGATTACCCATCCTTCAATTTCGTCTTTGAATTCGTCAAGATAGATATCGTCGAGGTTCTTTTCGTTGTCGTCGAGTTCACGGAATACATCGATTGTATAGTTGGTGAGCATACTGGCCAGTTTTATGTTCATGCCATTCTTTCCGATGGCCAGCGAGACTTGGTCGGGATTGAGGTACACTTCAGCTTTTCGTTCTTCTTCGTGCAGCGTGATTGAGTTTATCCGTGCCGGTGCCAGCGCACGTTGTATGAGTAGTTTTGTGTTGGCTGTATAGTTGATGACGTCGATGCTCTCGTTGTGCAGTTCGCGCACAATTCCGTGAATACGGCTACCCTTCACACCAACACAGGCACCTACAGGGTCGATACGGTCGTTGTAGCTCTCTACTGCTATTTTGGCCCGTTCGCCTGGTATGCGGGCAATCTGGTGTACGGTGATGAGTCCGTCGCCTATCTCTGGCACTTCTTGTTCCAGCAGTCGTTGTAGGAACTCTGGTGCAATACGACTGAGTATGATTTTCGGGTTGTTGTTTTGGTTGTCAACGCGCAGCACCACGGCCCGTGCTGTCTCGCCTTTACGGAAGTAGTCGCTTGGTATCTGCTCGGTCTTGGGAAGTAGCATTTCGTTTCCCTCGTCGTCGAGTATAAGTGTTTCGCGTTTCCATACCTGATATACCTCTCCGCTCACAATCTGACCTACCTTGTCTTTGTATTTATGGTATAGGTTGTCGTGTTCCAGTTCGAGAATCTTCGAGGCCATGGTTTGACGCAGGTTGAGGATTGAGCGGCGGCCAAAATCGCTGAAATGTATTTTCTCCGACACATCTTCGCCCACTTCATAGTCTTCGTCAATCTTCTGTGCTTCTGACAGGCTTATCTGGGTGTTTTCGTCTTCCACTTCGTCATCGGGTACAACCACGCGGTTGCGGTAAATTTCGAAGTCACCGTTCTCGGGGTTTACTATCACGTCGAAGTTTTCATCCGAGCCGTACTGCTTCTGCAACACGCTGTGGAACGAGTCTTCAATCACACTGATGAGCGTTGTGCGGTCAATGTGTTTTGTCTCCTTAAAGTCCTTGAAGGTATCCTTCAGGCTTACTTTCTTTTCTGTTACTTTTGTTGCCATTATATTGTTTGTTTAATTTTTTTGCATCTGGAAACCAGTGTGGGTCTCGTGCTCAGAATTTTATCACTGCCTTCACCCATTTTGTCTCGTTGTATCCGAACGAGTGTGTCACATCCACCATCACCGGACGTTTCTTCCCTTCCACTTTCTGCTTCTCCTTGCAGGTGACGGAGAATCCATCGCTGTTGGCCGCAGTGAGTACTCCTGTCAGTTTGTTGCCATCGGCGGTGAGTACTTCAACTTCGTTACCCACGTTGTTCGCATATTGCTGCACCACCTTCATTGGCTGCCCAATTCCGGCCGACCCCACTTCCAGTTCGAAGTCCTCCTCGTCGCGGTCGAGTTTCGATTCTATATACCGGCTGAGGTCGCAACAGTCTTCAATCCATACACCATCTTTATGGTCTATCTCAATCACGATCTTGTTGTCGGCACTCACCGTGGCATCCACAAAGAAATAATCTTTTCCTTCGAGCCACTCCTGTGTCAGGGCTTTAATTTTTTCACTGTCAATCATACTGTGCTACGTTTTGGAAAAACAATAACATTTCATGCAATTCATGCTTGCGTTCTCTCTAATAAATGTTTGGGAGGAACTTTTCAGCCCCTCCCTTTATTATTCACGATGCAAAGATACGTCAAAAATACTAAACAACCAAATATTTTTGTGTTTTTCTGTGTTTCATGAGGCATTTAAGACCTCTTACTGTCTGTTTTTACCCAAATTGGTTGTTTCCGCCATGTGAACGACATTATCCCAAACTCATATAAAGCAATTCCTTTACGCCAGTAGGATAATAACGATTACTATTCTATATGAGTTGAGTTTGAGTCAATCAGAAAAACATAGAGAACTCACCCTCGGGTTGTAGGGTGATGTCGATATTGGCCTTCGACACGGGGTGGACGAACTGCATGGCATGTGCCTGCAGGCTGATGCTGCCATCTGGATTGCTGCGCCGTGCCCCATATTTCAGGTCGCCCTTGATAGGGCATCCTATGGCTGCAAGCTGACAACGAATCTGGTGGTGACGCCCGGTCTTGAGGTTGACCTCAAGCAGGTGATAGTGTTGGCTATGGGCAATGACACGATAGTCGAGTTCGGCCCGTTTGGAGTGTGGGACTTCATGGTCGTATGCATACGATTTGTTCTGCCGTTCGTTGCGCACAAGCCAGTGTACGAGTGTGGCTTGTGGCTGGAGTGGACATTCGTGTACTATGGCCCAATAGGATTTGTGGATTTCGCCCTCGGCAAACATGCGTCCCAGTCGGCTGAGGGCCTTACTGGTGCGGGCAAAAAGTACCAACCCGCTGACAGGACGGTCCAACCTGTGCACAACACCAAGAAAGACCTCGCCGGACTTGGCGCAGGTCTTCTTGATATATTGCTTCACAAGTTCAGACAAAGGTGTGTCGCCGGTCTTATCGCCTTGCACTATTTCAGAGCTGGACTTGTTTACAATGATGATATGATTGTCTTCGTAAACGACGGTCATCTCGTTACATGTTCATTCCACCGTCAATCTGAATCACCTGACCGCTTACATAGCTCGACATATCGGATGCAAGGAAGAGGCACACGTTGGCAATGTCTTCAACCTGTCCCCCACGGCGTAGTGGTATCTTCTGCATCCATCCCTTGCGGATGTCTTCAGGCAGTTGGGCTGTCATAGCTGTCTCTATGAAACCGGGGGCAACGGCATTGGCACGTATGCCCTTAGGTCCAAGTTCCTGCGCAATAGACTTAGCCAGACCTATCATTCCGGCTTTCGATGCCGAGTAATTGCACTGACCTGCATTGCCATGTACACCCACGACGCTCGACATATTGATGATTGAGCCTCCACGCTGGCGCAGCATGACAGGAGCACAAGCATGTATGAAGTTGAATGCCGACTTGAGGTTGACATTGAGCACAGCATCCCACTGCTGCTCAGACATGCGCAGCATAAGTCCGTCTTTGGTTATACCGGCATTGTTTACCAGCACGTCGATAGTTCCGAAGTCATCCTTAATCTGGTTTACCACTTTCTCGGTCTCGGCAAAATCGGCTGCATTGCCTGCGTATGCGCGACAGGTTACGCCCAGCGCCTCGATTTCCTGACGCGTAGCCTCGAGTGCAGCGGCCATGTCGTCGTTGAGTACTAAGTCGGTGAAAGCTATGTTGGCTCCTTCACTGGCAAACTTCATTGCCACGGCCTTTCCTATGCCGCGGGCCGCACCTGTGATGAGGGCGGTCTTTCCTTCCAATAATTTCATCATGTAAGTTTTATTTTCAATTATCAAGATTGGCTCTAATACCTGAAGTCGTTGCGGTAACGCTCGTTGCCAAGCGCCTTGGTCACCATGCGGAATACATAAGGGTAGAGTTCTTCGGGCGACTGCACCCCGATGCGTCCGTAGATGTATGGCACTTCGCATCCCTTGAGGCAGTAATGGGTTATCATCGACATGAGTTTAACATTGCGTATGTCGAACACTCCTTTATCATTACCCTCGTTCATGACACGGCGGAAGAGAATCATCTCGTTGCGGTCGAAATTCTTGCGCACGCTCTCAACCCTCCATACATCGCGGAAGAATTCGGCACGCAGATTACCGTTACGATACACGGTCTCCTTCACAAACTCCAGATGTGCAAAAAAGAGTTTTACCATCTTCTTCTCGGGCGACATCTCTTGGCGTGCCACCTCTTCCATGCGGCTTGACAAACGGTCAAGCTCACTCTGAATGACAGCAATATATATCTCTTCCTTACTGCTGAAATAAGTGTAAAGCGTACGGCGTCCCTTGCCCGAAGCCTGGGCTATCTCATTCATTGTGGTCGCCTCTAATCCGTTTTTTGCAAACAGCTGTCGCGCCGTATCTACCAGCAGATTTCTTGTCTTTTGCATAGTTAAACTCTCCTTTCTGACTGCAAAATTAGTGCAAATAGCGCATACAGCCAAACTTTTTGCACCCTTTTTTTAGAATTGAGCCATTTTTTATCCAAAGAGCTCACGCAGTGCCTCTTCGACACGCCGGACACCCCTTATTTCTATACTGGCTTTCTTGATATCAAGTCCTCCAAGATTGGATGCTGGTATAAGTATGCGTTTGAATCCCAGCTTTTCGGCTTCGGCCACACGTTGGACAATGCGACTCACCGGACGAATCTCGCCACTCAGCCCGACCTCGCCCGACATGCACACATCGCGCTCGATACCTGTATCGACGTTGCTTGAAAGCACTGCGGCAATGACGCTAAGGTCGATAGCGGGGTCGGTGACACGGATGCCACCTGCAATGTTGAGATATACATCTTTCTGACCTATCTTAAAGCCTACACGTTTCTCGAGTACAGCCAAAAGCATGTTCATCCGACGGAGGTCGAATCCGGTGGCCGACCGCTGTGGTGTGCCGTATGCAGCGCTGCTGACAAGAGCCTGGGTCTCGATGAGAAGAGGACGTACACCCTCGATAGACGAAGCGATTGCAACGCCGCTCAGCCCTTCGTTGTCTTTAACATCGGTCAATAACAATTCCGACGGATTGGTAACCTGCCGCAAACCACTCTGGTACATCTCGTAGATGCCAAGTTCGGCAGTGCTGCCAAACCGGTTTTTGATGGCTCTCACTATACGGTACATATAGTGTTGGTCTCCCTCAAACTGTAACACCGTATCCACCATGTGTTCCAGTATTTTAGGACCGGCAATGCTTCCCTCTTTGTTGATGTGGCCAATGATGATGACCGGTGTGTTGCTCTGCTTGGCAAACTTGAGCAGCATGGCCGCACACTCACGAATCTGACTGATGCTGCCGGGACTGCTCTCCACATCTTCGGTGGCGAGTGTCTGTATGGAATCGACAATCACAATATCGGGTTGTACAGCCTTGATATGCTCAAACACACGTTCTATCATTACCTCACACACCACCTGACAGTCGGATAGAGGTTCTTGAATGACGTCTCCCGAGCCTTTAAGTATGCGGTCGGCACGCAATTTCAACTGACGGGCACTCTCTTCGCCACTGACATATAAGACGGTCTTACCTACAAGACGCAGTACGGTCTGCAAGATAAGTGTTGACTTTCCGATTCCCGGTTCGCCACCCAACAGTGTTAGCGACCCTGGTACGAGGCCACCACCCAGCACACGATTGAGTTCACCGTCGAGCAGGTTGATGCGCGGCTCTTCTTCGGTAGGTATATGACTCATGGATATAGGACTCGACTTGCCCGACAAGCTGTACTCTGCCGTAGCTGCAGACAGTGCGGGTTTCTTGCCTAACTTCTGCTCAACAAACGTGTTCCATTCACCACACGACGGACAACGTCCCACCCACTTGGGCGAGTCGTAGCCACATGAGGTGCAAACAAATGCTATACGCTCTTTTGCCATTCGATGTGTGTATTGGTTGTGTAAATATTTTCAAGGGTGGTTTTCTAGTCTTACTGATTCAATTGGTCTCGCTAGTCTCTCGGCTGTCGCCTGTCAGAATGGATATCCCACAGCAAAATGGAATCCGAGTCCGTCTTTGAATCGCTGAATGTTGTAATATCCACTCTTTCCTGTGTTGTATGGATTATGAATTCCGATACCCAGGTCGAGTCTGATGATGAGGAACTCGAGGTCATACCGAAATCCAAAGCCTGTACCAAGTGCTATCTGCTTGAGAAAACCGTCGGAGCCCAGCTCGCCCTCGGGATGTGAGTCGTTTTGGCGTAGCATCCACACGTTTCCTGCATCAAGGAACAATGCTCCGTAGAGGTTACTCACCACAGGGAATCGATATTCCACATTGGCCTCAAGTTTGAAGTCGCCGGCCTGGTCGAGGTAGGTGCCGCGTCCTGCATAGTCGTGGTATCCTCCCGGACCTATTGAACGTGCAGCGAAGGCTCGTATGTCGTTGGCTCCGCCCACATAGAACAACTCGCTGTACGGAGCAATACTGCTGTTGCCATAACTCCATATCACACCTGTGTAAAGGCGTGTTGCAAGCAGTGTGCGGTCGGTAAGCCGGTATTTGTGTCTGAGGTCGAGTGTCAATTTCATGAATTGTGAATACGGAGAACTGAACAGGCGCTTGCCCTCCTGACCCCAACTCTTTCCACGTATGACATTGAACGTGTTGATGAGGTTTGCCGATTCTTTGGCAGAAATCTCGAGGAAGGTATTAAGGCGCCGGGTCTTATCCCAACTGTTATCGTAGGTCCAGGTGTATTGCATTGCAGGTATGAACTGGTCTTGCAGACTGATGAGCAATGCAGAGTTGTTGGCTGCAATGGAGTCGAACTTTTCGGTGGTATGTTCCAGACGGTCGTATGTGAGCGACAGTGGTACGAATCGGTGAGTGACAGAGTGGTGCGTCTGATAATTGTAATCGGCCTCTATGTTCATAGACATCAGCCGGTAGTAGCCCGAGCGGTTGAGATGGTCGAAGTCGAACTTGAACGTGGTTGATACCGGATAGCGGAACCGTTTTTTATTTAGTTTGGGGAAGACGAGCCACGGATAGGAAACCGATGTCTCGATACCCGCATCGTATGAGTTTATCTGGTCTTGTCCTTTTATGTTTTGTGAGCCTTTGGTTTGCCATTCGTAAGAACCCTTCAGCTTTACAGAGAATGTCTCTCCGTGTCCAAACGCGTTACGTTTGGAAATTGTCACTGCCGCGTTCGGCCCCACTTGCGAATTACTTTTCTGTGTTATATTGAATGCCAATTCAGCATCGATAGGTTGGTCCATCGACACATTCAGGCGTACATCGAGGGTGTCGCATGTGGCTGTTGTGTCGCGTGGTGTGCATGTGAGTTGCAGGTTTGAGAACACCTGCATGTTAGAGAGGTTTGTAAGTGTCTCGGATATTTTTGCTTGTGAGAACTCCTGCTCTCTCCAAAAGCGGAAATTGCGGAACACCACTCGCGGGCTGATTGGTGTCTTTGTTCCTGTCCATGCTATTTTGATGCCGCGCATGTCGGTTGAGTCGGTGAACAGGGTGGGTGAGGCAACACGGTTGTCCTGACCTATTTCACGTCCACGTATATATGCGCTGATGTTGCCGATATACCACTTGTGTCGTGCCCGCTCGGGTGTATCGGGGTCTTGCATGACAAGCAGTTTCACGCGCGTCGGCACCATCATCGAGTCGGCATAGTAGTTGATGTAGTCGGAACGGTAGAAGTAGAAGCCGTTGTTGCGCAGCTCGTTGGTAATGCGGTCTTTCTCTGACTGCAGGTCAACCACACTGAACTGTTTGTCTTGTGCAATGAATGACTCGTTTTGTGTTGCACGTATGATACTGTCGGGCAGTGTCGGGAATGCATATTTGATGCTATCGAGCAAGTATGGCTCTCCCAGTTTTATGTGGTATGCTATCTTGGCTTTCTTCGGATTTGACTGCGTAATGATGTCGTAGCTTACTTTTCCTTGGAAATATCCGTAGTTCTGCAAGGTATTGGTAGCAACTTGCACACGGGTCTCGGGGTTGACCATCTTGAGGGTGACAGGCGTTGTACTGAATGCCTTGAACATCCATTTCGAGAGTGCTGTGTTTTGGTTGTTTACAAACTTGTTGTATATCCACAGGCCTATTGGCAGGGGATTCCTCACCGACGAGCTGCCCATAAACGAGCCGTTTGGTTCGTATGCAAGTGCTGCATCCACTTCGGTCAGTGCCACACTTTCGGCAAAAGTGCCTTTCTTATCCTGGATGTCGGTCGATTTTATTCCAATGTACAGCACCTCGTCTTCCTGCAACCCGCTTGTGGTGGAACATGCACACAGGGTTGCGAGTATGGTGGCAAAAGTTATGTATGTAAGTTTTCCTTGCATCAGAGTTGCATTTGAGTCGTAATGATGAATTTACTTTTTGTCGGCCGAATCGGTGTTGTTGGTGTCTGTCATCTTTTTCTTCCAGATGAACAGTTCGCTCAGGCTGTCGAGTTTTTTCCGAAGCAACACACCTGCGCCGTTTTCTACCAGTTCGCCCTCTATCAGGCTGTCGTAGTTCTTGTCGTGGAACAGTCGGATGTATTGTGTACCGCCCTTGTCGAGTCTCCATTCCAGCGATACGTCGTCGATGTAGGCACCCGATTCGTTTTGTCCGTGGTTGCCGTCTGCATTGATACGTCCGCCGATTACCACGTTGAGCCGGTCGCTGAACAGTCGTTTGGTAAACTTGAATGAGTAGTCGGTTCGGGTGGTGCCGTCGTCGCGTTTTGTCTGTTCCATTCCTACGTTCATGTCAACATTGACGGCGGTACTTACTGCTTTGCCCGCGATGTTGTTTATTTCGTTTTGCAGGAAGCTGTTGAGTGCATTGGTGGTGCTGAATCCGCTTGAGTTGGAACTCGACAGATACATGCCGGTTGCCAGTAATGCCACTGCCAGTTTGTTTTTGTCTTCGGCTGTGAGTCCTGCCAGTTCGTTCTGTATCGTCATGTCTTCTGGTGCCTCAATGGTGAATTCGAGTCCCATGTTTTCGAGTGATCCCGTAATTTTCAGTCCCACATTGAACAAGACGCTGCGGCTCGACCCATCGGCATTGCTCACACTGGTCTTTGTCTGTTCGGTGGCTGCTATATTGAGCGTAGGGTTCATTGCCTCGCCTGTGAATTCCACATAGCTGCCTTTCTTCAATTCGAATGTCTTGAGCGGAATGACCGGCAGGGTATATTTCATCTCGCCTTCGTTCACCGTATATCGTCCGCGCACATTCAGTACGCCCTCGGGACTGTAGGTTGCCGTGATGCTTCCTCCGCCCTGCACATTGACATAACTTTGTTTGTCGGCACTGAATTCGCATCTCACTTGTGCTCCGTCTTCGATCTCGAGGTTTACCTGCATGTCGATTCCCATGAACGAGCGTGGTTCGATGGTGTGCGGGGCGGGTGGTTCGGAGAAATCGACGAATGTGACGATATCGTCGAGTCGGTAATCGACAGTGAGCGGGGTGTTGGTCATGATATACGTGATGTTGGTAGTGCTGAGCACGTTGATGAGTCCACGTATCTTCAAGTCGTCGGTTGTTCCGTTGACACGCGCGAAGAAGTCGCCGTTAAGTCGTCCGAACAGTGCTGATTTGCGTGTGCGTGCTGCTTCAAATACAGGGAAGTTCTGTCCGTAGAGACTGAGGTTGATGCGCACATCGCTGAAGTCGGCGAAATCGACGTATCCGTTTATTGTGAGCGGATTATTGCCTGCACCGAATATTTTTATTTCGTTGAAGTTGAGGCGGCTGTCGTTGAATGTTATCGGTTCGTCGGCCACAGAGAGGTCGAGCGAATAGATTTCGCTATATACACGCATCGACTCAGGGAGCAATTCACCGTTCACGAGCAACGTGTCGGTTGGTCCGTGTACCATTATCACTCCGTCCATCGTTCCGCTGAATGCACATATTTGGCCGGGCACAAAGGCTGATGCCATCGACAGTGGCAGGTTGTTCAGCATGATGCTGGTGTTAAGATAGTCGGGCGCAACCACGTTGTACGACCCGACGGCTGTTGCTATGTCGTAGTCGTCGCGATAGATGACGGTGGTGAAGTTGTGGCCGTCGTCGCCCACCGGGTTGTATGTGAATGTTGTCATGAGGTCGCCCAATGCCGAGCCCTCGTATGTGAATTGGTCGGCAGCAACGAGTCCATCGACAGCAAAGCCTATTGTGTCTTGCACATAGTGTGCGTTGACTTCGAGAGTTCCCGTCATCTGTGGTGCAAACGGCATGACTGCCAGCAAGCCTTCGAGGTCGAGGTTTTTGACCACAGCCTCTATATCTTGCAGCTGGCTGTCGGCAGGGTTTGCAAGTAGCGATATGCTGCAGTTGTCGTCTTGCGATTGCATCAGTACGTCGGCAAACATGCGGTTGTGGCGGTGGAGTTCTATGTAGTTGCCTTCGTTTACGTCGAACGTGCTGTATCCTATCACGGGGTGTTCGGGGTATATGCTGAGGCGCAGCACGCTGTCGGCTTCGATTACCTCGCCTTCCAAGCCGAAGTCGAGGCCTTTGTCGCCATGACCGTCGAAGAATGTGAGTCGCACATTGCCGTTGTGTGGCGAGAGGAACCCGTCGATGTATATGTTGAATGCTTTGGTGATTTCCTGTTTAGGGCATGATGCTCCGCCGTGGAAACTGATTTGTGTTGAGTCCTGATAGATATCGAAAAAGACTGTATCGACTTTTATCGAGTCGGATTTCAGGTTGTAGATGTGTGCGTTGCCTTGCAGGCCGTATTCCTGTGATGTGCGCAGGTTGGCTGCCACTTCTTTGTAGTCGTAGCCTTGCAGCCGTATGAATTTGCTGACTGGGTTCTGACTGCCTACACTGGCGCATAGTGTTGCCTCGGGCATGATTTGCTTGAGGTCGTTGATGTTGATGCTGTGTGTTTGTGCCTGCTGTTGTGCCAGGGTTGCCACACGCGTGTAGTCGTCAATCAGTTTCATGCAGTTTTGAGGTGCGTGCAGGTCGAAGTACAGGTCGCTCATCTGCAGTGTGATGTCGGTTGAGTCGGCAGTGCTTTCGGCGTGCAGGTCAAACTCTTCGGTCACGAGGCTGTCGCCGTTGAGCACCACTTCCACGCCTTCCACTTGTGCGTTCACGAGGAAGAGGTCGCCGTAGTTGCTGTGTGCCTCCAGCTCGCCATGTGTCGCATGCACGGTGAGTGGCTCGTCGGAGAGGCCGAGGGCAGCCATGTCGCTGAATGGCAGGTCGAGTGTCATCGAGGCATCGAGGCTGCGTCCGGTCATGAATCCATCGATGTTGCATTGTCCGATGAGTCGTTCGTCGGCAAACACCATGTAGGCCTTGAGGTCTTGCAGTTTGAGCGTTGCGTCGGCTGTGGTGTTGTCGAGGTAGTACGTACCGAACGACACGTGTTTCATGTCGAGCTGTGCGTCGGCCCATGTATGTTTCGAGTCGAAGTCGAATCCACAGCCACGGGCCTTGAGGTGTGCTGTCACGAAGCAGGTGTCGGGCAGTGGTATGAAGTCGCTTACAGGGAAGTGTGTCGCGGCAAGGTCTATCGAGTATGCGTCGTTGTTGGTGTTGTAGTTGGCTTTCAGCCGGGCCGTAGCTTTGCCGAGTCTCAATACGGCGTCTGCTATCAGTCTTCCGTCGGCCATCGATATGTTGCCGTCGATGTTCATGCCCCGTGGCAGTCTGAAGGCTTCGGATGCATCGGCTGGCAGGAATCCCTTGATGAACTCGAGGTTGCCGCCACTCATCTTGAGCCGGCTGTCCAGGCCTATGTTGCCGTCGGGGTCGTCGAGGTTGGTGAGGGTTGCACTACCGCTTACTGCAAATGTGCCGTCGATGCTGGCGTCTATGTGTTCGACAACGAGGGTTTGCATGTTGCCGTATGCCATGAGGTCGATATTGAGTTGGCGGTCGGGCCATGAGTGTCCGAACTGTTCATACACATCGGCCGAAAACTGTTGTATGTCGTGTTTGCCGGCATAGCCTCGCACATCTATCTCCATCATGCCGGGGTTGGTGGTGTCGAAGGTGTTGAGGTCCATGGTCATGCCGAGGGTGAGGTCGGTCTCGGGGGTGCGTATATGAAAGCGGTCGAGATAGAGCGTGGCAGAGTCCATGAGCAGTATTCCGCCCGACTCTGTCAGGCTGATTCCGCTGCGTTCGGTGGCTGTGAGGTTGGCGATACCCACGTAGAGGTCGCCATTTGCCATGAACGACAGCGAGTCGATACTGAGTTCTGTGTCGTCGAGGGTTATGTGGTTGGGGTCGAAACCTATGGCCGGTGCGGCGCGTCCTATGTCGTAGCTCACTTTCGAGCCGGTGGCGTGAAGCGGACCTACGTAGTAGTTGCCGTTAGCCAGGTCGAGCCTGCAGGCCATGCGGCTGTGGTCGAAGTATGTGCTCACATACATGCTGTCGGCACTTGGTGGCAGGTCGAGGTCGAGTCGGGTCTTGTCGATTGTGATATCAGCCATATTGACAGTGCTGATGAAGCCAGGTTCGTCGTCAGCAACAGGTTCCTCGGCCACTGAGTCGGCGAGGATGAGGTGCAGCTGTGAGTTGGCAAGGGCTATGTGTGGTATGTTTATCTTCCCACTCAGAAGATCCAGGCTTATGTCGCCCGTATGCAGTCCGCCTATACGGCCGTCGATAGTCAGGGCGTCAATCATGTCGAGGGTGTTGAGGCGTGTACCCACGAGGGCTGCGGTGTCAATCGCCACCTCGCCCTTAAACAACGGCAGCACCTCGACGTCGAGCACCATCTGCTGCATGTCGAGCAGGGTGTCGGTAGGGCTGATGGCTCTCACTCCGCCTATGCTGAGGTTCAGCGGAAAGCGCAGACGGAAGTGGTCAACACTCACATCCACTCCGGTATCGGCCGAAAGACGTTCGGCTGCACGGTTCACGGCCCATTGCTGGACCGGAGGCAGGTAGAGCACGATGGTAAGCAACACAACAAGGGCGAGCGGTACTGATACCACCCATCCCAACGTCTTCATCGTCGTCTTTAACTTTTGTGTCATTTTCTACAGCCTTGTACCAACTGCCGATTTCTGCCCACAAAGGTACGCATTAATACCGACACAACAAAATAATACAATTATTTTCCGCTGCAAGAGTGGCGTAAAAATGAAAAAAACGGTCGGAAAATGCGATTTCTGCCGAATTCCGCATGGAAGGCAACGGGGCAGGACTCTGCACCCTTTGTTTTGTGAGTGCGCTCTCTCGGCCCCGAGACTGCGCGCTCATGACGCCGAGAGTACGCACTCGCAAGGACGAGAGTGCGCACTCGCAAACAGGGACACAACCACATCTCCGGCATCATGGCCGTTGTCACCTGCCAAGTCGTTTTTGGGCATCGAACGGCCATAGGCACTACAAATGTGTGAAAATAAATTTGAATTTATTTTGAATTTACACTCTATTTCCGTATCTTTGCAGGAAATTTGCACTTGAATGAAAGAACTGAACAACGAATTGAAGGCAATAGCTGAAGGCATAGACGACAAGAAGGGTCACGGGACGAAAGTGATTGACCTCCGCAGATGTGGCGACACAATATGCCGCTACCTTGTGATATGCGAGGGCAACACCCCGACACAAGTCCACGCCATAGCCGAAGGTATAGGCAACAAGATGAGAGAGCTGTGCGACGAGCGTCCACTGGCCGTGGAGGGAATGCGCCACTGCCTGTGGGTAGCCATGGACTATGCCGACATCATGGTACACATCTTCGTACCCGACAGCCGGCAGTTCTACGACCTGGACCACCTGTGGGAGGACGGAGAAATAGTGATGGAAGAAAAACAAGACGACAGACGATGACAAACAGAAAGACTACAAATACAGGACAGAAAAACAGTCAGCAGGCAGGACAAAACCGCCGTCCACGCCTCAACTTGGGATGGCTCTATCTGCTGGTATTTGCCGCGGTGGCATACATATTCTTTTCAAAATCAGGAAACACACAGCAGAAACAACTGTCTTATACCGACTTCCAGGCCTGCCTGGACAGCGGCTACGTGAAGGAAATACTGGTGAACAAAGACAACCTGACACTGAAATTCGCCATATCGGCCGACGGCGAGCGCTACATCTACGGCGACGTAGCTACCGAACCGACCACACACCGTGTGCCACAGGTCGAATTCGGCTCGCTCACCAACCTTGAACAGCATGTTGACTCGGCAAAGGCAAACGGACGGTTCGACGGGAAACTGAGCTACGAGCGCGACGACAACATACTGTGGAACATACTGCTGCAAGCGGCACCAATCGTCTTACTCATCGTCTTCTGGTTCTTCATAATGAACCGCATGGGAGGCGGAGGAATAGGGGGAGGCATATTCAGTTTCGGCAAATCGAAAGCCAAACTGTTTGAACAGGATGAAGGCAAGGACCGAATCACATTCAAAGACGTAGCCGGACAGACCGAAGCTAAACGCGAAGTGCACGAAATAGTGGATTTCCTTAAGAACCCTGCCAAATACACCGAACTGGGCGGCAAGATACCAAAGGGTGCACTGCTCGTCGGACCTCCGGGAACAGGAAAGACACTGCTGGCCAAAGCCGTGGCAGGAGAAGCCGAAGTACCTTTCTTCTCGATGTCGGGCAGCGACTTCGTCGAAATGTTTGTGGGAGTAGGTGCCAGCCGTGTGCGCGACCTCTTCCAACAAGCAAAAGAAAAATCACCATGCATCATCTTCATCGACGAAATCGACGCCATCGGACGGGCACGAGCCAACCGGGTGAACACAGGGGGTAACGACGAACGCGAAAACACCCTCAACCAACTGCTCACCGAAATGGACGGATTCGGAACCAACAGCGGAATCATAATACTCGCTGCAACCAACAGAGCCGACATACTCGACAAGGCACTCCTGCGAGCAGGACGATTCGACCGACAGATACACGTCGATTTGCCCGACCTCAACGAACGCAAAGCAATATTCAACGTACACCTGCGACCGGTGAAGATAGACGAAACCGTAGATGTAGATACACTGGCACGACAAACACCCGGATTCTCGGGGGCAGATATAGCCAACGTGTGCAACGAGGCCGCTCTCATCGCTGCGCGCTCGGGTTCTACATGGGTCAACAAACAATGTTTCCTCGATGCCGTTGACCGAATAATCGGCGGACTTGAAAAGAAATCGAAAGTGATGACCAACGCCGAAAAACGAGCTATAGCACTGCACGAAGCAGGACATGCCACGATAAGCTGGTTCTGCCAGTACGCCAACCCGCTCGTCAAAGTCACAATCGTGCCGCGCGGACAAGCACTGGGAGCTGCATGGTACATGCCCGAAGAACGACAAATAACCACCAAGGAGGAAATACTCGACGAGATATGTGCCACACTCGGCGGACGAGCTGCTGAAGAACTATGCATCGGACGTATATCGACCGGAGCCATGAACGACCTCGAGAAAGTAACTAAACGAGCATACGGAATGGTGGCATACGCCGGCATGAGCGACTCTCTGCCAAACCTCTGCTACTACAACAACGACGAATACTCCTTCTCCAAACCATACAGCGAGCACACCGCGGAACTAATCGACAAGGAGGTGAAACAACTCATTGCCGAGCAATACGCACGAGCCAAACAAATACTCGAACAACACAAAGACGGACATGCACAACTCGCACAACTGCTCATCGACCGCGAAGTGATATATGCCGAAGACGTTGAACGTATCTTCGGCAAACGACCTTGGGTGTCGCGCACGGAAGAAATTCTCGCAGCAAATGCCGAAGACAACAAGAAAAACGACGACATGATGGACCACAACGCCGAAAACGAAGAGTTCATACGCAAGAAGATAGTCGATGCAGTGCTCGAAAAAGCCAAGAACGGAGAACCGGCCAAACCGCAGAAAACAAAAAACGACAGGCCTGAAACCACCGCAGAAAACGAGGCAAAGGACCCGAAACCCTTTCAAGAACTGAAAGTGACCACCTTCGAGGCTACCGTAACCCATACCACCGGCGCACCGGTTGCGGCAGAACCGACAGCACAAACCACCGGACCGACTGCACAGACAGCCGAAACCCCCTCAACCACCGAAACAAAAACGACCGACAATACTGCCGATGCAGGGCAGGTACAACAAACAACCGACGTAGCGCCCGACGATATGGAACCATTCGAACTGCTTGACGAACTGCCCATGACCGCGTCGGAGACAAGGCCAAGGCACAAAAAGCAGTCGAAGAATAAAACGATACCACCATCATCACAGGAGAATACGTTGTTCGGATGGTGACAGGCACAGCCGACACAACCCATAAGGAATGAGACGAAACCTAATCATACGCTCCATAACAGGACTGGCATTCGTGGCCATCATAGTTGGCTGCATGGTGTGGCATCCAATGTCATACGCCATACTCTTTGCAATAATATCAGCACTGACAACATGGGAGTTCTGCTCACTCGTCAACAGCAAGCTCAACTGCCAGGTCAACCGATTCATCACTACCGTAGCATCAGCGTATCTGTTCGGATCAATACTGGCATTCAACGCAAATATATGCGGGTCGGAAATATTCATTCCATACCTGCTCACACTTATATACCTGCTCATCGCCGAACTATATCTGAAAGACAACAACGTGTTGCTCAACTGGGCATTCACCATGATGTCACAACTGTATATCGCACTGCCATTTGCACTGCTCAACACACTGTCGTTCATTGCAGTCACATTCACAGGAGGCACACAGGCGTCAATCTACAGCCCGGTGTTCCCACTCTCTGTCTTCATCTTCATCTGGACAGGCGACTCCGCTGCCTACGCATTCGGATCAACAATGGGCAAACACAAACTCTTTCCACGCATATCACCAAAAAAATCATGGGAAGGATGCGTCGGAGCATTCATCATGGCAGTAGCAGTATCACAAATCATAGCCACCTATTGCCCTGATTTCGCACCGGAAAACACGACTGCCAACCGCATTGCATGGGCTGGACTGGCAGCAGTGGTAACCGTATTCGGAACATGGGGCGACCTCGTTGAGTCGCAGATAAAACGAAAACTCGGAATAAAAGACTCGGGACACATACTGCCTGGACACGGCGGAATGCTCGACCGATTCGACAGCAGCCTCGTAGCAATACCAATGGCTGTGGTATATATATACACCATAAACGAAATCATGGTAACCCTGTAAAGAACAAAACAAACCAAAAAAAAGATAAGAATATGGAAGAAAACGTAAACAAGGAGCCTGTTGCCGAACCTAAAGAGGAAATAACACAGGTCACCGCAGAAGTCCCACAACCAGACGCAGAGACGCCTCAACCAACAGAAGAGCCCCCTACGACGGCAGAAGAAACTGTTGTTGCAGATGCTGAAACAGTTGCTGCAGATGCAGATACTGCAACAGCAGAGGAAACGCCAACTGCAGAGGCAGATGCAGATACTGCAACAGCAGAGGAAACACCAACAGCAGAGGAAACACCAATTGCAGAGGCAGATGCAGATACTGCAACAGCAGAGGAAACACCAACAGAAAAAGAAGAATCTGCCGAAACAGAAGCCGAACCTCAGACAGCAGTACAGACAAAGGACGACATCATTGCCCGACTCAAAGAACTGGCCGAAACCGACGATGACATCGAGCGTCAGGAAGCAGACAGTCTGAAAAGCCACTTCTACAGAATACTGAAGACTGAAGCCGAAGCTGCATTCAAGCAATTCACCGACAACGGCGGAGACCCCGCAACATACGAGCCGGCCGTTGAACCATTAGAGCAACAATTCAAAGACCTCTTTGCAATCATACGACAAAAACGTGCCGCACAACATGAGGCCCTCGAAAAACTTAAGGAAGAAAACTACCTGAGAAAGGTACAGATTATAGAGAAAATCAAGGCCATGCTGGAAACTCCCGACGATGTAAATAAGGAATATAGCACGTTCCGCGAGTTGCAGGCCGAATGGAACAACCTGAAAGAAGTACCGGCAGAAAAAGCCACCGAACTTTGGAAAACCTATCAAGTGAACGTAGAGAAATTCTACGACACGCTCAAACTAAACAACGAATTCCGTGCTTACGACTTCAAGAAAAACCTCGAGAAGAAACTCTCACTCTGCGAAGCCGCAGAACGCCTCGCCGACGAGAAGAATGTGATTGATGCCTTCCGCCAGCTACAAAACCTGCACCAGCAATTCCGCGAGACAGGACCCGTAAGCCGCGAACTGAGGGAAGAAGTGTGGGGACGATTCAAAGCTGCTTCAACAATCATAAACAAACGTCACCAAGACTACTTCGAGGCACGTAAGGAAGAGGAAAACAACAACCTCGACCAGAAGACGGCAATATGCGAAATCATCGAAGGCTACGACCTCGACTCACTAAAGACGTTTGCCGACTGGAACGAGATGACCGAAAAGATAACAGCCCTGCAAGCTAAGTGGAAAACCATCGGTTTCGCACCACAAAAGATGAACCAGAGGATATACGAGCGGTTCCGCACGGCATGTGACACGTTCTTCACTCGCAAATCTGAGTTCTTCAAAAGCATTCGCGAAAGCCAAAGCGACAACCTGCGCAAGAAACGCGAACTGGTAGAAAAGGCAGAAGCCCTGCGCGAAAGCCAAGACTGGAAAGCTACAACCGACCAACTCGTTGCAATGCAAAAGGAATGGAAAACCATCGGAGCCGTACCACGCAAGTACAGCGACGAACTATGGACTCGATTCAATGCGGCATGCGATACATTCTTTGAGGCAAAGAAGACGGCAACATCATCGCAACACGGCGAACAGACAGAGAACCTGCAGAAGAAACAAGCCATCGTTGACCGATTGGCAGCCGTCGTTCCTGAAGAAACCACCGACCTGCGACAGTTGCTGAAGGACGCACAAGCCGAATGGAACGAAATCGGACACGTGCCGTTCAAGGAAAAAGATAAGGTATATAAGGCTTTGCGGGTACAGATGGACCGTCTTTACGACTATCTCGGCGAAACAGCGTCGCGTCAGCGTGTGGAGCGTTTCAAGAACACAATCACATCGGGAAGCGGCGACAAGGTGCGCGAGCGTCTCGTTCATCAGTCAGAAATACTACAACAGGAAATAAAGACATACGAAAACAACCTCGGTTTCCTCAATTTCTCGAAAGGAAGCAAGTCGAACAGCCTGGTGGAAGAACTCAACCACAAGGTTGACAAGCTGCGTGCCGACCTCAAGGAAATCAAGGAGAAAATAAAGATTCTCGATGCAACCGAATAACCGAAGACTCGTAATTCGGTGCAGTTGGATAACCAGAGGCTCGTAATACGATACCCCTGCATATCAGAAAACTGATTGGCGCATAACAAGTCTAATGACCGATTTGGACCAAACCCAAACCGGTCATTAGCGTTTTGATGATTCCAATATTATCCTAAATCGGTAACATCGGTAATATCGGTAACATCGGTAACACCGGTAATATCGGTAACATCGGTAATATCGGTAACATCGGTAATATCGGTAATATCGGTCATATCGGTAATATCGTTATGGTTTAGAACATCATCATACCTCGCATTGCGCCTCCGCCGCTCATGTTCCTGAACATGCTCATCATGCCTGCTGCACGGTTGCGTTGCTGCACAATCACCTGTGCAGCGTGTGCCGGGGTTATGATTTCCTTGAATTTAGCGTAGTATTGTTTGTCGATTTCGGTTTGTTGTTCAAGACGTTCGAAGTCTTCAGCCAGCATCTTCTCCGCCTCTTCTTCTGTCAGTTTCTTGAAGTTGACGTCGGCACCGGCTTTTTGGTCCATGCCGTATTTGTCGAGTATGTTCATACGCTTGCTCTGCCACTCAATATACAGTTGTGTGAACTTAGCACCTGTTTCTGTCGATAGGTCCCACTGCTCCACATATTGTTCTGCACGTTGGGTATATACTTCCTCGTTGGTTTTCACCTCGCGGGTCTGGGCTACGGTCGTGTTGTTGCGTTGACGGTTTTGGTTGTTGCGTTGAGCTTGTGCGCTCAGTCCCACCATTACCAGGCATATTATAAATAATGTCTTCTTCATAGTCTTTGTTTTCGTGTGAATGTTTCTGTTGTCTGGTTAGAATCCTCCGCCGAAGTCGCCTCCGCCGAATCCTCCTCCGCCGAATCCTCCTCCGCCGAAGTCGCCTCCTACGCTGAAGTTGAAGTTACGCATCATGTTGAACATGGCTGAAGCGGTCGAGCGTTCTTGCAGGAATATTTGTGCGGCTTGTTGTGTTGTCACAAGCGATTTGAAGTCCTGGAAGTATTTTTTATCTACCTCTATTTGTTTCAGTTGCCGGCCAATGCTTTGTGCCACCAGTTCGTCGGCTTCTGTGTCGCTGAGGTTTTCAAAATCGATTGATGACTCTTCGCTCTCCTGGTCGCCTCCGGTAGGGTTGACTACGTTGAAGCGGTCGGTCTGCCAATTGAGGTAGAGTACAGTAAACATGTCTTTCTTGTCTTTCTTTACTTTGAACTGTTTGGCAAGTTGTGTTGCTTGGTCTTGGAATGTCTCGGCCTTGTTTTGTGTTGCACGACGGTTGACGTTGTTTCCAGAGTTACCACCGCCGAATCCGCCGAATCCGCCGAATCCGCCGAATCCGCCTCCTCCGCCGCCACGTTGGGCATTCATGCTGAGCGAGAGTGTCATGGCAATGGATAAAATCAACAGTTGTTTCATTCGTTTCATATTATTACATTGTTTTTAGTGTTATGTCGTTTCAGTGCTATGTCGTTTTAGTGTTATGTCGTTTCAGTGTTATGTCGTTTCAGTGCTATGTCGTTTCAGTGCTATGTCCTTTTATGTTTTATGACTATGTTTCTGCCAAAAGGTTTAACTCCCATGTGTCATAACATACTCCGCGTGCACCGAATGTTTCTTTCTGGAAAGTGAGTCCGCTGTTGAGTATCTTGCCTCCGTCTTCGGTCGATACACCGAAGTCGAGGTATGTGCGGTCGGGGTAGATGTTGGTCATGATGTGTTCTATGGCTTGGTCTAATGCTCCGACTTGTCGTCCTTTGTCGGAGGCTGCCAGGTATTGTGTGTGTACCACTTGTCCGCAGTCGAACACGATGGTGCCGGCCAGTGTTTCTCCTGTGTTGTCTTTTGTTGTAAACAGTCTTATTTGTTTTGGAAAGCGTTGCATCAGCAGTTGCAGTTCGGCAATGGTGTGTACGGGGTGCACGTTGTGTCGTGTTTGCAGTGTATGGTCGAGTATGTGCCAGAATTGGGTGGTATCGTGTTCTTCGCACACATGGTTCCCGGCATTGATTGATTTGTTTACTTTTCTGTGTCGCAGGGTGTTCATCTGTATAGCCTGTGGCAGGTATATGGCTTGTGAGAGGCTGCGTGCCGTGAGTCGTGCTCCGTGCCTTGAAAGGAAGTACAGTGGTTCGTCGGCCGGATACTTATTGTATATATAGGGTGCGGGTTTGTAAACCAGTCTCTGTGCTCCCATCTGCCGATAGTGTTGTATTGCTGCACCTATTGCTTCGCCAATCTGCTCGGTGCGTATGTTGTGGGATAGTATCAGTCCGGCGTAGGTGAGTCCTTGGTGGGAGTATGCTGTGTGTGTGGTGGTGTTGTAGTTGGCTGGCAGCAGTGCTGTGATATGGTCTTTTTTGTCGATGAACACGAGCGATGCATCGTCGAAGCGGTCGCTGTGGTAGTCGAGGTATGGCCGCTGGTTGATGAATGTTGAGTTGCGCGCCTGGCCGACGAGTTTGTCCCACTCATTGGCCATCTGGCTGTTGTATGGAATGCATCTCAGTGTCATTTCAGAAATTCCTTGAAGTCGTGTATGTATCCGTCGGCAATGTAGGGATGTGATGCCAGCACCATGCATACGGTGCCTGGCTTGAAGTTTGTGAGTTCGCACCACACGCCCGGACCTATGTATATGCCTTGGTCGGGACGGTTCATGTGTATGGTTTGTTCGCCTGTGTGTTTGTCGTAGATGTAGATGTCGAACTCTCCGGCTATGGGGAAAATTATCTCGGCGCAGATGTTGTGTGCGTGTCCGCCTCGTGTCTGTCCATGTGGCACGTTGGTAATCCAGAACACGCGTTCCACTTTGAATGGCAGCTCTTTGTTTTCGGCAATACACAACCGTCCGCGTGTGTCGCACACGGTGGTCACCGGCACTATCTGGGCGCATTGCGGCAATCCGAAATCGTTATATTCCACCATATATTCGATTATTTTCATGCAAAGATATAACTTTTTTCTCAAAATGTTTGGCTCATTGCGAAAAAAAGCATAAATTTGCAGTCGCTTTCTGAAAAGAGGCGTAGTAAATACGCCGTCGGATAGCAATATTCAGACAGAGGCCTTGTCTTGAGGAAGGATGGGTGAGTGGCTGAAACCAGCAGTTTGCTAAACTGCCGTACGGGTAACCGTACC